>CAYZKE010000003.1:17047-34275 GCA_964478505.1 uncultured Loktanella sp. | reverse complement strand
TGGTCCTCGTAGATCTTCTGGAACAGATCATGCAGGGGGCCAAAGGCCATGCCGGTCACGTTCCAATGGAAGTTTTGTGCCAGCATCGTGGTCACTGCGGTTTCCGCAACGCATTGATTGAGTGCCTCGGCAATCTGTGTGGTTGCGTCGGTTGAGAGTGTCTGGGCGGTTTGGGTCAAGGGGGCCTCCTGCATCAAAAAAATAAATTTTTTGCTGGCTGGCGGTTAGCTGGCTTGCACCACCTTTATATATGGTGGAATTGCATCGGACAAGCAGTTTTAGAACGATTCTAAACTTGAGTAAAACTGTCAGTTACATTGCGTAGAAGGAACACCAGATTCCGGTGCGCATGCTTCGGAACACGCGAATTCAGAAGGAAAGTTGCGCTGGCCTCATCGCCGTTCTTGAGGCTGCGGGCCAATGCGAGCAGCCACTTTTCATCAAACGAGGTTTCCTGCTCTCCGACACGAAAGAAAGCCGGGCGGCGTTGCAAAGCCTGGGACAGGCACCGCACCAGCACTTCGGCTGCCGCATGTCTTGCGATATTGCGGTTCGCCGATAGGGCGGCACAGGCACCGAAAAGCTCGATATATGCCTTGCACCGGTTGGTGCGCGCGACATCGCGCAAGTGGTCGATCAGGCCTTCCGAGGCATCCGAACCATCCGGCGCCAAAGCGCGTTTGGAAGAGATCTGACGAACGGATGCAGACATCTCGTCATGGTCCTTATTGTTGGGACTTTCGCGGCGCAATCTGTTCAAGCGGCCTTCCCGCCATCAAGCATCGTGAGGGTCACCTTTTTCTTGCGGCATCGCTTTTCATAAGCCTGTTCCCAGTGTTTGTAGCGCCCCATGACGGACTGTTGGGCGACGACAAGCGCGACAAAGGCCTCGCGGTGTTTGTTCTTTTTCAAAGCCTTGAAGGTCGACTTCTGCGCTTTGGTCATGGAACATCCGATGCAATGGCCTTCGCGTTTGAATTTGCAGACGCTGATGCAGGGGCTGGGGATCTTGGACATGATAGGCTCGCTGGATGTGTGGGCACGGTGCCCGTTCTGGCTGGGGCGTGTTGTTCAGTGAAGGGTACGGTCTTCGGGTTTGTGTCGGGGCAGGGGTGTGGCGAGCCCCGTTTGGACCATGCGCTGCATTGCGAGGCCGACCCGCGCCGCCATAAGGGCAACCGGTTCGGCATGGCGTGCGGGCACAATCAAGCTTGCGATCATCGCCGCCTCGGCCAGATTACCACGCGCGGCTTCGCGGACAAGGGTTTGCAGGATCGCTTCGTCAGAGCCGATACAGGTGCACCCAAGCCCGTGCCGTACAAGCGGCCTGCGGGCAAACCTGCACAGATCGGACAGCAGGCACTCGAAGTTACGAAGTTCTGCAAGCCCCTCAACGGTGCCAAAATTCTGCGCAAAACCGTTCCAGACTTCGGCCTGACTATCAGGACCCGCCATCCAGAACCGCACCGACATGATCAGTTCGGCTTCCCAGAGTGCGATGTCGGTCAAGTGTCCGACCACGCTGGAGCCTGTGGTATGTGCGGTACCTGTCATTTGGTCAGGATCAGCTTGCCCGCGCGCGTAATGCGCAGGGTGTAGGTCTGGCCATCCAGCACGATGTCGGCTTTAAGGCCGTTGCGGATCAGATCGCGTGCGTCGTAGGTGTCCGTTTCGGCCGTCCTGTCGACGGACCCGGGGCGTGGCAGATTTTGCATCAGGCTCATCGACCTTCTCCTGCCGGACGCATGCGATTGCGTTGCAGGTCGATCAGATGTTCAAGCGCAAACCCTTCGATCTGGGCGCTATCGGCACCGGATTGCACGATTTCACGCCATGTAGAGCTGGCAGTTTCAGGCTTCTGGCTGGTTGCCCGGGAGACGGGTGTCATTACGATTTCATCCTTATAGTTGACATCCGGGCTGCCGTTCGCGGTGGCTTGGACGGGCATCGAGCGATGCCTTGCAGTATTCTGACTAAATAAGTCAGGTTATACATTATGCCTACAGTAATCCGACAGTTTTAGTCAAGAACTTAGATATACCTTAACGCCTGCGGGGTTTCAGGCGTCATGCGCTTTGCAGTGCGTCGATTTGCTGGATTGCGGTAAAGCCTTCAAACCGTGGCGCGCCCTCATGCAGCTTGCGGCTTTGACCCGCGCGGGCGTGTGAGGCGCGGAATTCTGCGCTGGTTGTCCATGCGCGGAAATGTGCCTCCGACTTCCACAGGGTGTGCGAGGCATAGAGGATTTTGCCGTCGTCCTCGGGGCCCTTCAGCATATGGAAGGACACGAAACCGTCCATGTCCTGCAATTTGCTTTCCCGGGTCAGCCAAAGCTCTTCGAATTCAGCGGCATTTTCCAAGGGTACAGTGAAACGGTTCATCGCGAGGTACATCTTTTTCTCCTTAGTTGGATGTCAGGGATTTGCAGGGATCGTCGCGTTCAGCGGGTGGGACGATGCGGACCTCGTTGAAGGGAAGTCCTGCGTCTTCTTCGACAAAGCCGATCGCATAGGTTGTCACGTCAGGGGCCGCTCTGGCGATCTTGGTGGGTACACCCCAATCGGTGCGGGCGTGGCCGTTTCCGGCGATCACGGCGACGGGTGGTCCGTAGGTTTCGAGCGCCTCAAGTGCGGCGCGGGCAAAAACCGCATCGCGGTAGCGCTGCACGCTGACCATACCCGCCATCATTGCGAAGGGCATGGCTTCGCAATGCGCCTCGAATTGCAGTTGCATGCGTGCCTCTTGCTGGCTGTCCGGCAAAGGTTCATCCAGACCGAAACGCGCGGCGTCTTCACCGAAAAGGGAAGCGGCACCATCGCTATAGACGCTGCGGACCGCGTCGCGCGGGGCTGCAGCACCGACGATGCGCGCCTCGCCCATGGCCTCAAAGATCGGTGCATAGATCGGGAAATCACCCCAACCGCTCGCCTCCCATGCGGCGGCGATCTGGGTCCGGTCGGCGTCAGCGCGCGCGGCCTGTTCTGCAGTCAGCATCTCGAACACGACCGCGGTAGGCCGCAGGTCCTGCAGGGCGGCAGCTTGCCCCTGATGTGCATCAGGGTTGTCATGGACCTCGCCAAGAATGACGATATCGGCAACAGGTTCGGCCGTGGCAGGCAGGGCGAGCACCAATAACAGAGCTGTCAATCGCATGTGGGGTCCTTTCAGGCAGATGCCGCGTGAGGCAGAACAAAGGGGATGCCGGCGGGCGGTGGGGCCGAGACGCGCAAAGCGCAGCCGTAGGCGTCCGACAGTATCTCATCTGTCAGTACCTCTTGCGGCCGCCCGAAGGCCATGCGTTTGCCTGTCGCAAGCAGCGCGACACGGTCGGCATAAAGCGCTGTCAGGTTGAGATCATGCATCACGGCGATGACCCCGCCACCTGCGCGGGTAAATCCGCGTGCGATGTCCATCACTTGGAGCTGGTGCGCGATATCGAGACTGGAAACCGGCTCATCCAGCAAGAGCCAGCGCGGTTGACCGTTCTCCACAGGGGCCCATACCTGCGCCAGAACACGGGCAAGCATGACCCGTTGCGCTTCGCCGCCGGACAATTCCTGAAAGGTCCTGTCAGCGTAATGCGCGAGACCGACGCGGGCCAGCGCCTGCATCGGCACCTCGGGTCTGTCTCCTGCCGTGCCGGATTGCAGGCCCAGCCGGACCACCTCTATGACCGTAAACGGAAACGCAAGACGCGACGCCTGGGGGAGGACAGCACGTTGTGCTGCAAGTTGCCAAGGCTTCATGCCGCGTATGTCCTGCCCGTTCAGGCTGACCGTGCCGCGATAGGGCAGGGAGGCCGTAATCGCCCCGAGCAAGGTGGATTTGCCAGAGCCGTTGGGGCCAACGATGGCGGTCACTTCTCCGGGCAGGGCGGTCAGGCTCACGCCGCGCAGCGCCTCGTGCTTGCCGTATGAGACGCGGATATCTTCGGCAATCAGGCTCATAGTTCCACCAATCCACGACGTTTGAGCAGGATCCACAAAAAGACCGGTGCGCCAAGGACGGCTGTCACGATCCCGATGGGCAGTTCTGCGGGGGCAATGACCACGCGCGCGATGACATCTGCGAGGATCAGCAGGGTCGCGCCAAGTAGTGCTGAGTTGAGCAGCAGCGTCCGGTGATCCGGACCGGAGGCAAGACGCAGCAGATGCGGCACCACGATCCCGATAAACCCTATCCCGCCCGAAACAGCGACCGCCGCACCGGTGGCACCGGCGACGGCAAGGATCGCCACAGATTTCATGCGCTGCACATTGATGCCGATATGGGCGGCGGTCGCTTCGCCCAGGGCCAGCCCGTTAAGCCCGCGCCCCAGCATCACGGCCGTTCCGAGAGAAAGCAGGATCAGGGGCGCGGCGGACAGCACCTTGGCCCAACTCGCGCCCGCAAGCGAGCCCAGACCCCAGAAGGTCAGATCGCGCAGTTGTCTGTCATCGGCGATATAGACGAGGATACCCGACAAGGCCCCTGCCAGCGCGCCAAGCGCGATGCCCGCCAGAAGCATTGTGGCCACAGATGTGCGCCCGTGCCGTGTGGAGACGCGATGGAGCAGGATGGTCGAGCCCCAGCCACCCAGAAAGGCGGCAAAGGGCACAAGGTGGTTGCCCGCGCGGTCGATTATCCAGACGGGCAAGAGTGCGCCCAGCACGATGGCAAGGATCGCACCCAGTCCCGCACCGGCCCCCACGCCAACGATGCCCGGATCGGCCAGAGGATTGCGGAACAGACCTTGCATCGCAGCCCCTGATACGGCTAGGGCTGCACCGACCAATATACCCATGGCCAGCCGGGGCAGGCGGATGTCAAACAGCACCACGCGCTCGATCTGGCTCAGCGTCTCACCCTGCGCCAGTTTTGCCAGCACGGATGACAGGGTGACGTCTGTCGCGCCAACCTGCAGGTTCACAAGACAGGCCAGTCCCAAAGCAACCGCAAGACCCCAATGCAAGGCGCGGGCGTGGTTTAACCGGTCGCGTGGGGCGACCGCGATATCCGATACGACAGTCACCGGTCAGGTTCCCTTTGCATAAAGCGCGTCGTTCAGCATCTGCACGGCCTGCGCCGTGCGCGGCCCGAAGCCCAGCATCAGCAGGCCATCCATGCGCACGATCGAACGCGTTTGCGCGGCGGGTGTCAACTGGACCGCAGGCATGGCGAACAATTCGTCATCTGCCAGCCCATGATCGCCGCCCCTGTCCATCATCAGGATCACATCGGGTGCGGCCAGCCCGACCGCTTCATCGGTGATCTGTTTGTAGCCTTCGTAATCGGAGACCGCATTCACACCCCCCGCCATCCGGATCAGCGCGTCCGCTGCGGTACCTGTGCCAGAGGCATTGATCTTGCCGCCCTGCGTGGACAGCACAAAAAGCACCCGCTTCTTGTCACTCTCAGGGCGTTCAGCGTCCGCAAGCGCCGCCACGAGATCTGCCTCAACTTCGGCCATTAATCCGGCAGCGTGTTCCGGCACACCAAGTGTCTCGCCCACGATCTCGATCTTGCGCAGGATGCCTGCAACGCTCAGGGCGTCGGGCACCTCGACAAGGGCGACATTCGCCGCACGGATCACATCGAGCGCTTCGGGAGGGCCAGCGCCTTCCTCGGTCAGGATCAGTGACGGTCCGACCGAGAGTACACCCTCTGGCGAGAGGGCGCGCATGTAGCCCACATCGGGCAGGTCGGCGACACTGGGTGGATAACTGGACGTTGTGTCGCGCGCCTTGAGGCGGTGTTCCTGACCGAGGGCTGCAATGATTTCGGTGACTGAACCGCCGATTGACAACACATCGGCCGATGCTTGCGGCGTATCTGCGCTTTGTTCGGCATTAGTAGCTATGGCAAGAAACGTGCTGCACAAAGCTGCGCATAATCCTGTCCGGAAGGCGGTTTTACGAGGCCAGTGTCTCATGCGGGCACCTCCACAAGCGTTGATAGGCAATCCACGATCTGGCCCCATTCTGCGCGTGAATCGCGCCCCTCCTTGCCGACACCGAACACCTGAAAAATCATACCGCCTTCAGCATCGAAGGCTTCGACCGATACGGCAGGTCCGCGTTGCGTGGGTTTGTGCACGGCCCAGACCTCGGCCACCTTGTCGAGACGCAGGTGCAGGTTGAACCCGGGATCCATGACGTTCTGCCAAGGTCCCATCGGTTTCAGGCTATGGATCTTGCCGGTATGGATCTGGATACAGCCACGGTTTCCGACAAAGATCATCACCTCGATCCCGGCATCGCGCACCGCCTGAAGCATTGTATCAGCGGCCTTGGGGGCAAGCTGGCGCACCCAAGGTGCACCGGCGATCCGGTAGGCCCCGAGCCGGTTCATCTTGAGTTTGGCACACAGGCGCAGGAATTGGTGTGTATCCGTCAGCTTTGCCCATTCTGCCCGCAGGATGTCGGCTTTGTCGGCGCGCGATTTCGGGCCCTCGACGGGCGCGCGCGCGGCGACCACCTGACTGTCCGACTGATCAGCGACGGCCAGATCGGCGACGATTGCGGGCCATGCCGCGTGGTGCGATCCCTCGCGCAGGTGGATTTTGTGCACCGCATCGCCTGCTGCATCGAAAATCTGCAAAGAGCGGCGCAGGCCCTGCGCGGTTTCTGTTTCGACGGCAAAAGCATGCACCCAATGTGACGGAAAGATGCGCAGGTCCACATTCTCGGTCAGGGTCATCGCCGCATGATCGCCACGGTGGTAGTTGCCGTATTCACCCACTTTTTCATGTACGCAGGCATCGACGCGCGTGAGCGCCATGACTTCGCCCAAGGCTTCGGCTGCAGGGATGATCCGGTCGGGGTGGGCCGCGATTCGGGTGGTGCCATGGCCGATGCCGGCCGCAACGAGTTGCGCCTCGGTAATGCCTTGGGCGTCTGCCGCATCGCGGGCGCGCAGTTTCGGGTTTTCCGCAAGAAAAGTGCGAATATCGGAAGGATTGGCAGCGCTATGCTGTGTCATGGGCGTCCTCGGATGTTTGTTTATGGTCCGATGGCTGCGCCCGAAAGACGTGGTGCGTGGCTGTCTAATTACTTGACTGTTTTAGTTGGGTACGGTTAAAGCTGCAACCCATTGCGGTACGTCGTAGCGCAAAATCATTCAAACTGCCGCGCCAGCCTTCGCAAGCTTCGGCCTGAAACACACGAAGGATGGCGCAATGCTTACCTCTTTGATGCGCGGCACGACCGCGCTTGTCTGCTTGTCGCTGGCCATGCCAGCAACGGCACAAGACAGTGATCCCGGCTTTTTGGGGACACTTATCCTCACCGGCGGCAAACGCGATCTCAGCTTTGGCACTGCGCTGTCGCGGACAGTCGTCGGTGAAGAAGAGATCATGGACAGACAGGCCAGCACGGTCGCACAACTGATCGACAGCGTGCCGGGTGTCACCTTGGTGAATGGCACGACACCGCAAGGGTCGGGTATCAATATCCGGGGCTTCGGTGCGAACACGACATTCGGTGCGGACCAGAAAATCGCTATCCAGATTGACGGTGCCTCGGTCGGGTCGGAAGAACTCTATCGCATCGGAACACAGCTTTTCACCGATCCGCTGCTCTATCGCGAAGTCGAGGTGTTGCGCGGGACCATCGGCAGCTTTGCCTATGGGTCCGGTATTGTTGGTGGCGTTGTCAGGCTGGAAACAAAGGACGCCTCGGACTTTACCGGCGGTGTTCCTGGATTTGGGGGCGCCCAGACCCTGTCGTTCGGCTCAAACGGCAGCGCATGGGTCAGTTCGACCAACCTTGCATGGATGCCGACCGAAGGTGCCGAATTTCTGCTGAATTATACCTTGCGTGATCAGGACGACCTCGAGGCAGGTGACGGGACGACGATTGGAAACAGCGCGTTCCGCACGCCTTCTTTCCTCGCGAAAGGCACATTCACTTTCGGGCAGGACGACGCACATTCCCTGATGTTCAGCCATTCAAGCACGGTCGCGGATGACAAGGATGTCCCCTATGACCAATTCGTCACGACGGCTGATTCCTTTGGTCGCGTAGACCGCCTTACTGCAACGACCCAGACAGCTGTCGAGTATCGCTTCAATCCGGTTACGGACCTCGTCGATCTGCGTGCCAATCTGTCTTATGCCGATCAGGCAATCGACTCAGACTACATTCCCGGGTCCTCGCCTTTGGAAGGGACGCCGAGCTTCCCGTTCCTTCTCGAAACGGTAAATGCCGACCAACGCTATGAAACCGCCAAGCTGACCGTGACAAACCGCGCCCTGTTTGACACCGGCGCAATCGCGCATGACATGCTTGCAGGAGTTGAGGCGCAGCGCCGTATCCGTGCCGATAACGCGGCCGGAGGTGCGCCGGGTGGCACAAACGATCGTTTTGCCCTCTTTGTCGTTGACGAAATGACGATGGGGCAATTCACGGTGACACCCGCAGTGCGCTATGAAAGCTCCAGCATTGAAAGCGAGAATGACCTCGCCGGTGTTCCAAATACCTATGAAAAAGACGCCCTGATGGGCGGTCTGGCATTGGCTTATGATTTTGGCACGGGGCTGTCTGTTTTCGGCTCGGCGGCCTATACAGAAGGACTGCCGATCATTGATGATCTCGGAGCGAGCGCCACCGCACAGCGGCGGATCGGCATGTCAGAGAAATCCAACACATTCGAGCTTGGGGCCGAATACACAAGCACAGATGTCTTTGCCAATGGTGACACCTTCACCATGCGCGGCAATCTCTATCGGACCGAACTTAGCGACATCACCAGCTACACGGTGGCAGGTTCTATGTCGACGGAACTGGACCGTGTGGAGTCCAGCGGGATTGAACTGGAAGCCTCATACGGCACGGCGAGCGGCCTTTACGCCGATTTCGCCGGACATATCGGCGAGGGTACTGAATTCAACCCCGATGGCACCGATGCAACATGGCGCAACACGCCGGCGGATCGGGCGCAGGTGACACTGGGCAGGAAATGGGAAGATCGCCTCGATCTGAGTTGGGAAATCATTCATGCGGTTGATCGCCGCGATGCCCTTGGCGATGATCTTCCGGACAGTACTGTGCACAACCTGCGTGCAACATTGACGCCCCAAGTCCAAGGATGGCTTGATGGCAGCGAAGTGCGCTTCGGGGTCGAGAACGTACTTGATGCCGATTACGTGGGACATCTGTCATCCACCAGCAGGAAAGCGCCAGGCAGGTCCTTCAACGTATCGCTCACAAAATCCTTCTAAGCGCGAAAAGCGGGCTTTGACCGCACCTGTCAGCAAGTCATATCGCGCGCACTGCGAAATGCGTGCCGCAACCTTGATCTGCTGACAGGCCTGAATGGACGACTGTATCGCAAACGCGCCTTTGGTTGGTGCCGTTATTGCAGACGCAGCATGTCCTTGCATGTGCGGCAGCCACCTTTGAGCAATGCAGCAAAACTCACCGGACCAGCCATTCAGAGCTTAAGAAGTGGAGCAATCCAAGACGTGCCTTTCGCTGTATGGTGCTTAACCGTGAAGCACGCGTGCGTTGCTGCCGTAAGAGCGGTCTGAAGGCAGGTTCATGGGGCATCGTTCAACTTGGGGCAGGCGTCGTTTGCCCGTCGCCATCTGGAAAAACGGGGTTGCCAGACCAGCACAGCACATTGCACGCGTCTTCATCGCGGTCGTGTTGATGACAATGGGTCAAAAGCCAAGATTTTGCTTCGAGGCCTGATCGACCTGTGATCTTGCCCGTGGAATAGCCAAGCGAAAGAAACCCCGCGACCAATGCCGACGCACAAGAGGTGCCACCAAATCTGTTATAGTAGGAACCGTACTCACGCATGCTGTCGCCAATGGCTGCCTGTGCGAAAGGGCCACCAGAATAACCCGCGTGGCCTGGTACGTCTGTGGTGATCACGTCATAGCTAGAGAACTTGTGGTTCGCATTGTTCGCAGGCACCCCCACAGGGTCATATGCCGCACTTTGCTGGTCAAGCCGAACTTCGGCGGCATCAAACGCTTCGGCGTCATTGCTTGGGGCCATCACAGTGATGTTGCCAGCACCTGAATAGCTGCTTTTATAGCCCTTGGCGTTCACCGCGCCGACCGAGATAATGCCATTGTGTTCGGACGCCAGGTTGGCAGGGTAAATCCCGTCGTCCTCATTTGCATTGCCCGCCGCACAGACGACTGGTCTGACCTGCGAAATATTGACAATCAGTTCCGCCAGTTCGCCCCAGACTTCGGCCTGTTTGGGGTTTGGTGCAATCTGGCGCACCAAGTTTGAGAGCGGCTCTTCACCCAGCTTGATATCACCGATTTCAGGGATCATCCGGTGTGGATCGGCAATGTTACGCGGAAACAAGACAACATCGGCACCGATGATATCCGCATAGAGAAACGCAAGGATCAGGCCCTCTGGTTCGGGATCAAAGTTGGTCGAGATTTGGACAATCTCGCACATCGGATCAACACCAGTATAAGGCAAGGCCAATGGCGTCGTTTCGCCCGTCGGTAAGAGCTGCTGTGTGATACAAGGGCGCGCGCCGACAAGGCCTGCAACACTGGTGCCATGGCTGGAAAAGGTTGGCGACGTACAAGGTGCCACACCGTTTGCGTGCGCTTTGGAGGTCTGCGAAAGCCTGTCGCGCAATTCGGCAAGCAATTTGGCAGTGTGCGGCAAGCCGTCTGCGATTTCCGTGTCTAGGTTAAGTGACATACAGCCAATCGTTGCCTGGCCATCCGGCGCGAAAGCAAAGGACCCCAGCCGCGCAGAAAAGAAATCAATGGACAATTCGGTGTTGATCGCGCCTTGCAGATTTGGATGTGCTGCGGCCACGGACGTGTCGATAATGGCAACGCGCGTCGGCTTGTCTTTGGGTTCAACACACCAGCCGACCGGTGCGTGGTCTTCATCTAGAACGCCCAAAGTTTTCAGGTGCCATAGCGCGTCATATTGCGGGTAAATCTCGCGACCTGTCTGTCCACTCTGCTGCATGATCAAATCCACTCTGCTTGCGCTGCGAGCATCTGTTTTTCGCAGACCTTTTCAAGAATCGGGGCAACCATCCGCGCCAACTGGTATCCCGCGTTCGTATCCGCGGCATAATGCAGGCCCGCCCATTCGCGGTTCTCAGCAATCCTGCGCGCACTGACAAAAAGTTCAGAGCTGCCAGGATGTTCAGGCAGCAATCGCGAAAACAAAAACGCGATCGAAAACGACTGAAATGAATGGTTGGAGGGGTAGGATTGATGTGGCGGGTTGGGCAACAGGGGGCGCAGACGTGGCTCAATCTGGTTCGGGCGCAGAACGTTGAAGCGGTCCTTATAGCGCAGCCCGATTTCATCGGTCAGTGAAAGGATCAGATAGAACAAGGTCTCTGTCGCCTCATAGCCGCCGATATCTTCTATACCAAGCGGACGCAGATAACCCGACAGCTCTATCGACGCTTCGCGCATGATTTCATGTTCGCGGTGTGCTTCGCGCGGCGTGCGTAGCAATACCTGTTTTGCAAGCAGATCAACGGCTTGCCGGCGCAATTGGGCTGTGCATGGCGGCAGTGGAATGGGCAGATCCGCCCATTGATCTAGCGCGGCGTAGAGTTTCTCGCGTTCCTTCCAGGGCTCTTGCATGCCAGATCCGGCAACTACATCCAGCGCGCGATTGCGGTTCCTGTTGCGGTTCCGATTTCTGTTGCGATTGCGGTTCCGGTTCCTGTTGAGGACCAGCAACGACAGCGAACCACCCGCAGTGGCACCACCATCTGGATTGGCGACAGCTTGTGTTGCTGTTGCGTTCAGCTGCAACCCAGTCGCGGTGACTGTAAACTTGTGTTGCGCAAGAATGTCGTGGATGTCCAAAACTGTCTCCTCTTAGGTGAAGCGTTTGATCGCCTCAATAAAGTTTGTTTCTTTATCTTTTTGGGAAATGCGAAAGCGCTCTTTTTGCACTTCGATGTCTGCAAAGTCCGGATCGTGCACCAGTAGCTCATTGTAGATGCGCGTCGCTTCGTCATGGCGGCCAGTTTGTGCCAGATTGACCAAGAGATAGCGCATAGCGGCCTTGAATTTTGGCTGCTTGCCCAAGGCATTGCGACTGGCATGGATCGCCTTTTGATGCTGGCCCAGCATCGTCGAAGTCATCGCCAATGTAGTGTCGTAGCTATAGCTGAGCGGGCTGTAGCTGCCCAAGTAAACTGCCCGTTCAGCCGCTTTTTGTGCCGTCTCATAGTCCGCTGCATAAAGCCTGTTCAGTGCGTAGTGATCCCAGACAAATGCCTGATTTTGATTGAGCCGCAACGCGCGCTCGAGCAAATCACGCGCCAGATCATGGTTGCGGAACACATATCCTGTGACATGGCCCAAACACGCCAGAGAGATGGCGTTAAACGGATTGTCATTCAACGCATTGCGCACAAGCTTGTCAGTATCCCCAAAGGTCTCGTGGTTCAGCGTGCCAAGGTTTTCTCCGATTTTGAAGCTGGCAGCATAGGTGCGCAGGGCCGCGAACAAGGCTTCATTTTGTCCTGCCTGATGCTGGGACAAAAGATGCTCTGCGTTCTGTAGTGCCCCCTCATCAAGGCGAAACATCATATTCAGTGCGGTATAACCGGCGATCATCGGCTCTGGGCCTTGTACTGCTCGGTTGGTTGGCTTGCGTTCAATACTACGTGAAACACGGTCTACATTTTGCGTAATAAAACCCGACAAGACATAATTGGTCCAATCAAGCGCCTCATCCACGGTGGTCTGGATTGACTGGCTCCATTCGATCGACATGTTGGCAGCGGTATAAAGAAAGAACGTCAATGTCAGGGATTGGCGCACCTGCAGCGCGCGCACACGGATGAAATGATCCGTATTGCTTGCCCCGATCAAACCATCCGAGGGGCCTGTCGCGTCGCGCAGATCGTAGACATCTACAGGATGCAGTTCGCGCAGGTTCTTGATTATGCCTTCCAGCAAATGATCGGCGACATGGGCGGTGGTTTCATCGCAGCCTTGCTGGATGTTGGGCAGCACCCCAAATGAAATACGCGCAGCAGGCAAGGGCGCAATCGCAAGGCTATGATGCGCTTGCGCTTTGGCGGGGGGGGGCTGCACGGGTGTTTGGGCGGCGCGCTCGAACAACCGTTCGGCATTGTCGCGCCAGTTTTGGCGTTCGAGCAAGAGCCAGTCTTCGAATTCCTCATCCTGAATATCCATCCCTTCCAGAAGGTCGGCTTCTGGTGACAGGGATAAGGCCGCCAATTCAGACGGGTTTTCCATGACGGCATGATAGTCAATCCAAAGTGCTTCGCGACGCAGCTTGATAGAATGGCGGTCGACTTCAATGATGGCGTCAAAAATCGGGCCGAGATCACGGCGCTGTTCAAAAATAATCTGGCGCAGGCTGGTGGCAGATTTTCCCTCGGAACTTTCGCTCCATAGCTTGTCGCGCAGCCACACGCGTGTGCGCTGACACCGCGGGGCAAGTGCAAGAAGCGCAAACAAGGCGCAGGCTTTCTTGCTGCGAGGTGTGTAAGACGTGCCAGACGCATCGGTCAGCTCAAGCGGACCAATGAGAAAAAGCCTGGCAACTATCTGGTTGTGTTCCGCCATCTGAAAACCATGCATAGATTGTGGTGCATTTGGAAGGAAATTGGAAGAACGAGGTACCTTCTGCGCTGTTTCAGTGCCCTTGGGGTCATACAAGGATCGCTGTTTTGGCGCAGATTCACTAGTTACAGATAAATGTGTTTCATCAAAGATTTCAGTATTCAAAATTGATGTTCCAGTTTCACTCCAAATGCACGAATCACTCTGGCTGACCTAGCGTTAACGAAACGTTAGGGGTTTGAGACGGGGCTGTCAGGACGATCAGCCTCTGGCGTCAAACACGTGGTGGGTACGGAGATAAAGTGACGCTACGTCAATTTCTTAACGGTCTTCGCCTGCGTGATGTGTGTTTGTGACTGACGCGTCGCTAACGGCAGCGCTTTTAGTGTGTGCGCATTGAAAGGGGCATTATTTCATGAAAATCACGATCGTTTCGAAAAATACATTCTTTCAACATGCTTTGGCGTCAATGTTGGTACAAGAAAACATGACTGTTGCAGGGCAGTTTGATGACCTGACGGCGCTGATGAAAGGTCAAGGCAACTGTACGGCAGATGTTGATGTGCTGATCATTGAAGATGCAGCACCATGCACAAAGCGGCTGTTTGCGGATCTGGCGATATTGCACCGCCGCAAGCCATTCTTGAAATCCCTGCTTGTTGTGTCGCAAGTCGATGCGGCATTCTTGTCGGCGCTTTTTGAGGCAGGCTGCGCCGGGTGTTTGCTGTCGAACATTCCGCCCAGTGCGATGTCGCATTACATCCGGCTTGCGGCATCTGGTCAGCGCGTCTTGCCAGACGGGGCCGCAGATATGTTGCGCCAGTTACTGCAAGAAGTCAGACCATCCGCCAATGTGAAAGAGTTACTATCAAAGCTGACACAACGCGAAGGGCAGGTATTGGGGCATTTATTGAAGGGCTCTCCCAACAAGTTGATCGCATCAGACCTGCAGTTGCCCATCACGACCGTCAAAGGTGACCTGAAATCAATCATGCGAAAGACGGGCGCCGCGAACCGGACGGCCTTGGCAGTTTCTGTCGCGAAGCAGGGTTTGGGTGAGGCTTTACATTCCGCCACGCTCTAGGGGCAGGACTCATTCAGTCGGTATCGCGAGTTTGCCAGATTTCTTTGCTGACAAGGAGCAAAGTCGTAGCAATAGCCGTTCAGTTTCAAGGCCTTGCAGCGAATCCCTGCGAAGGTATCCGCCAAACCCTAAGTCCCTGATATGTCGTAAAAATCGAGCCGATGCTATAGCTTGAATGGGTCCTGACCCTTCGGAAAAAGCAGACGCCGGTCCCAATGGTCCGGCGTCTGTGCTCTTGGTGGGTCAGAACCCCAAGGTCGATCTCAGGCGCTTTCCTTGATCTTTCTGGCAGCTTCGATCGCTTTGCGGATCAAATCGGCAACCATATCCAGACCAGTTTCTCCGCCCGGTGTTTCTGGCGTCTCGTTGTCGTTTGTGTCGGGGCCGTCAGCCGGGGTACCTTGTGCTGTCAGAACCGGCATTCCGCGGCCTTGCAATTCAGAGGGTAAGCCCAACGGCTGACATGCACCCACCACCTTTGCAAACAGCGCATCAGAGCGTGTCAGGTCGCGTGCCATTGCCTGAATACCAGCGTCCTGCGCCAGCAAAACAGCTGCTATACCCGCCACATGTGGCGACGCCATAGAGGTGCCATCGTAGCTGCCAAATCCGGGACCGGGCAGCGTTGAGATCACCGCAACACCGGGCCCACACACATCAATCTGCGGTCCGCGGCAGGTGAAGTGAGCGGCAAAGTACTGGCCATCTTGACTGACATGCTCCGTTTCGTGGCGCTTATGAATGCTGTCTTCGGGGTAGGTCCCGAATTTGCCGATTGCAGCAACCGCCATTACTTCTGGATAGGCGGCCGGATACATCACAGGCCCCCCGCTATTTCCTGCAGCCGCGACCAACAGAATCCCCGCAGCGCGCGCTGCTTGCATACGTTGCTGCAACAGAACACTTTTATCGGGACCACCAAGCGACATGTTGACGACATCAACTTCCAATTCAATTGCCGTATCAATGGCTGCGATCAGTTTTGCAATTGTAGCCCCCGGAAAGACCCGCAAAGCAAACAGATCAACCCGGTCCGCAATACCGCGCATACCAATCGCATTGTTCAACGCGCCAATGGTGCCCACAACATGGGTGCCGTGCCCGCTGTCGTCTGATTTCCAGTCTTCTTGCGGGTCGCCACCATCGGCAAATCCGCGACCGCCTGCCGCGACAACATCAGGGTGGCCATCGGCAAACCCGCTGTCGATCACAGCCACGCGCACGCGGTCGCCTTGCGGCATCGCCACATTGCCGACGGCCTGATTGCCCCAGAGATCAATCTGCGGTCCATCCGTACCGGTGGGCAACGCTGAGACACGCACCACATTGTCGCGCGATGCAAATTGCGGCGCAGCAATCACTCTGCTCCAGAAGCCGCTTGCGGGTTTCAAGCGCAGCTCGGTCAGGGTTTCATAGGTTTCACCAGGCAATTTCAGCGTGACTTTGCCTTGCGCATTGGTGCGTTGACGATCCGACCAAAGCTCTCCGGAGAGATCGACCTGCACGCCCTCAACAGGTGCGCCGTCTTCATCGATCACTTTCAGCGTGACTTTGAATTCGTCGTTTTGCGTTGTCAGCATCGGCGAGTGGCTCATCTCGAATTGTGCAAAGCCACTGAACATTTGCAGACTGTGGTTCTTCTCAATGATCAACGCTTCGCCATACGTGTCCTTAAGCTCTTGAACATGATCTTCCGTCAGCTCAACGCTGAGCGAATGGACCTCTTTTGTCTTGGGGTCGGACAGCGCCTCAAAGGCGAGCGGCGCAATATCTCCTGCGTCCGTGTCGTCGCCTGCAGCCATCGCTGCAAAGGCTTTCTGGCGTACAGTCAGCTGCGCGGCCAGAGCAGTCAGGTCGACTTCTTCAACATTTGCGGGCGTAACGGCTGGTTTCCCGATAATGTAAGGGGCGGCTTTTTTGCGCGCGTTTGTGGATGTAACTTCATGCATAACCGATACTTTCCTATTGGAGATTTTGGTTGATCTGCGCCAGATCGACGGCAATCTGTTCCAGACGCTGCGCAAGTTCCTGCACCTGCAAACGTAAATCGTCGGATGCCGGAGCGGCGTGGCGTGTCAGCGAAGACACCGTTTCGAAACTTGCTTCAAGCTGAGCGATCAAGATGTCGAGTGATGCATCATCCTCTGGCAACTCATCATTGTTATCAGCGGCAAGGCCGAATTCCTCGTAGAACTGGTCGATCTCTTCCAGGTCGCTCTTCGTCAATGGTCGGGTCATGGCTTTCTCCTGAAATGGGGGTGCGCGGACCCTTTGGGAGGAGGCGAGTCCGCGCAGCAGGGACGTTACTTCTTGGTGCAGGCGCGGATGCAACGATATGCATCATAAGCGGCACGAATGGCCGAAGCGTATTTCTTGGCCTTGAAGTAACGCACCGCAATCAGCACCTTTGGCAGGCACGTCTTGCATTTGCTGTAGCGGCGCACCAAACGGACGATTGTTGCGATCAGCTTTTTGGCTTTGTTCCGCAGGAATATGCCAATAAATTGCGTGTCATATTCGT
Source organism: uncultured Loktanella sp. (assembly GCA_964478505.1). Classification (GTDB taxonomy): domain Bacteria; phylum Pseudomonadota; class Alphaproteobacteria; order Rhodobacterales; family Rhodobacteraceae; genus Yoonia. The sequence continues at coordinate 17,133 of CAYZKE010000003.1, read as the reverse complement.
TGTCGGCCAGTTCACCGATCGACATCGTATCAAAGTCCATCGCCGAAATGCCCGCGGCATCAAGCTCTGCATCAAGCTCGGCAAAA
>CAYZKE010000003.1:7263-17037 GCA_964478505.1 uncultured Loktanella sp. | reverse complement strand
TCGAACGGCCCCTGGCGGCGGCCGCTGTGACATCGACTGCGTTGGCCTGCGCGATCGACTCGAACGTCGCGTCGTCGGCGAGCGCCGCCGCGAAGCGATCGAAGAAGGCGCTGATCTGATCATCGCTGACGGACGCGAGCTCGGCAAAAGCCTCGCCGAATTCGCTGTCCATCTCATCCAGACCAAATTCGCTGAATTCTGCGTCCATCGCCGCAAATTCAGTTGCCATTTCGTCCAGCTCTGCTTGGGTATAATCAGACATTGTCAAATTCCTTTATCGGTTCAAAATTGTGCCAATCAGTTGGCAAAACCGTTCTGGAACAGACAAAAGAGGAAGGGTGTTCTCTTTCGAGAAACTGCCGTCTCTTAAGAGAAGTTAAGTGGCGAAGAGACCGATCGTTTGAGCGACGTCTACGTCTTGCTTCGCGGTGCAACTCTATCACCCAGTCAATGTCCGCCGCGTGGAGTGGGTGCCACAACCACTTGGTTCCAAACCAATCGGGACGACCCAATCCCAAACCCATCCGACTACCGCCGTTCGCTTGACTTGCCTCTCGGAGACCGGAACGCCTTTTGGGGAGCCGACTATTCCACGTGAAAATACGAGAGCTAGCGTCACCATGTCCCTTGTTGCCAAATTGTGCAGCATGCCGAGTAGATCGGATTTGTGGCGATCGAGAGTCGGGGTGCTCCATCTGCTGGGGCCGCTTTCGCAGCGGGACGGCGCGTCGATTATCTGGTGGCTGACCTTCCCACATCCTCAGGAGAAAGCGGATTTCGAGCTCAGACCGGGGGATGTCGCACCTCGTCTGAATATCAGCTTTGCATCCTGCGCGCAGACCAACAGATATGAAATTATGGGACAGTTGACCGCCCGGACGACAGCCTACATCTGGGCGATCTTGTCGTTTCTCTCAGCGTAGTCCACGATCTTTTTGATCCGTTTTTCGCGGGTTGGCGATGTCTTGGCCAGTTTGATCCACCGCAGCAAGTTACGTCGATAAGACAGGGCGCTACCTGCGAAATTTTCGGCCGCAGTCGGATTGTTGTTCAATGCGAACTGCAGATCCTCGGGCACGATCAGCGCATCAACATCAGCCCAGTAGTCCCACAATCCATTCTCTTTCGACGCTTCAATTGACCGCAATCCGGCGTCCGTCATTCGCCGTTCTGAAATCAACCTTTCGGCACGGTCTTTATAGCTTTTTGCCCACGCCTGCGTTTGTCGCGGTCCGATACATATTTTTCCGGTACGCTTTTCTTAAAGGTGACAAGCCAGATATTTTCAGCCTGCCCATGGTTCGCCGCTAACCAGTCATGCAATTCAGCTGTTGAACTGACTTGAACCTCTTCAAACCGGTCGGTGGGAATACCTGCCATTATGCAGCTACCACCGCAAGTTCTGCGCGCTTGTCTGCGCGGCGTTCTTTGCGCAGATAGGTGTGATACAGCACTGGCACGCCGATCAGCGTCAGAATGGACGCAAAGCCCAATCCGCCCATGATCGTGACTGCCATCGCTGCAAAGAACCCGTCAGCCAACAAGGGGAGCATGCCCAAAATTGTGGTGCCTGCGGCCAGAACGACTGGGCGTAGACGGCTGACGCTCGCTGTGATGATCGCCTTGTCCTGTGGCAGACCCGTTGCTTTTTGCGCATCGATCTCTTCGACAAGAACAATCGCGTTCTTGATCAGCATGCCAGACAGCGACAAAAGCCCGAGCATTGCGGTAAAGCTGAACGCGAGGTTGGCATAAAGCAGGCCCAGCGCCACGCCATTGATCGCCATTGGCACAATCGTCCAGATCACCGCGGTCTGGCGCAACTTGCCAAATAACAGGACCGTGATCAAAAGCATCGTCCCGAACGAAAGCGGCATCTGGCGACCCAATGAAGCTTGCGCCTCGCCAGCGCTTTCAAACTCGCCACCCCATTCCAAGCGATAGCCAGCAGGCAGGTCGATTGCCTCAATCAGCGGACGGATTTCTGCAAATACGGTTGGCGGTGTCAGGCCGTCAATGACATTGGCCTGCACGGTAATCGTTTGCACGCGGTTGCGCCGTTCGATCACCGGATCTTCTGCCAAAACGGTAAATCCGTCGATCACTTGGCTCAGCGGCAGATATCCCCCGATGGCTGTGGAATAAACGATCTGATCTAAGAGCTGGCCGTCACGTGTCGTTTCGCTGCGTGGCGTTCGCACCACTATGTCGATCAGTCGGTCACGTTCACGATAGGTGCCAGCGGGGATGCCATTTGTGGCCAGCGCAATCGCATTCGCCACATCAATGCGCCCGATACCTGCGGCTTGGGCGCGATCTTCGGCGTAGATAGGTCGTGTGATAATCTCGGTCTCGCGCCAGTCGTCGTGTTCGCTGTGCAGCAGCGGCGTTGCGTTGCGCAAGACATCTTCGGCTTGCGCGGCAAGCTCGCGCAGCACTGACGCATCAGGCCCAGAAAAGCGTGCTTCAATATCAGAGCTGACAGGTGGGCCGTAGATGATCCGCTTGGTCTGCAATTCCGCCCATGGCAAAGCCTGGATGCCAAATTGATCAAGGTCCGCACGCAGGGCAGGGATGACATCATCGCTTGTGGCCCGAATGACCAACTGCCCGTATGAGCTGTCAGCAGTTGCTGGATTGTATGTGAGGATGAACCGCGTCAGGCCTTGACCGATTGTGGCAGTCACCGCGTCCACATCGTCGCGGGCCAAAAGCCACTCTTCCATGACCTGAAGGTCACGCGACACTTCGCCGATCGCGGTGCCTTGGGCGGCTTTGTATTCCAGATAAAATAGCGGCGTCGTTGCCGGTGGAAAAAACTGCTGCTTCACTTGTGCAAAGGCCATGACACAAGCGACGGTCGTTCCAAGCAGGCCCGCAATGACAAGCCAGCGCAGCTTCAAAGCCCAACGTACAACGCCACCATAGGCGCGAAACACAGGGCCGTCATAGCCGGTATCGTCGCCGACAAGACCCCCTGTCTTGAACAGATAGTGACCCAGTAAAGGCGTCACGGTGACAGCCACCAGCCAGGACAACAAAAGCGAAATCCCAATCACTGCAAAGAGCGAGAACATGAACTCGCCCGTTGCATCAGGTGACAACCCGATGCCGGCAAACGCCATGATCCCGATGATTGTCGCGCCAAGTAGTGGGATTTGGGTTTTCTGGGCCGCAGTATCAGCAGCTTCGCGCGATGTGCGGCCCTTTCGCATTTCTTGTTGCATGCCTTCGGCGATCACGATGGCATTATCGACAAGCATACCCATCGCGATGATGAGCGCGCCAAGACTGATACGTTCAACTTTGACATCGAACAAATACATGAAAAAGAATGTCGCCATGACCGTCAGCAACAAAGATACACCCACGACAACAGCGGCGCGTGGCCCCATAAACAAGGCTAGAACGGCAATCACAACGCTGACCGACAGCGCCAGAGAGACCAGGAAACTGTCGTTCGCTTCGTCGACGACACGGTGTTGTTCATAGATCGGCGTCACAGTGACACCAACGGGCAGCATGTCCTGCAACGCATTCAATGCGGCCTCGACCCGTTGACCGACTGTGACAATATTCTCTGAAAGCAGCCCTGACACACCAACGGTAAATATCTCTTGTCCGTTATGACGAAGGATATGCGCGGGCGCATCAACGCGGCCGCGCGTTACCTCGGCGACGTCGAGCAGGTTAAAAACCTTACCCTGAAATCCAAACGTCAGGCCGCTGATTTCGCTGACGCTGTCCTCGGCTGAAGGGCCCTGAACGCGCAGGTTTGCGCTGCCGTTGGTAACAAACCCTGTCGGGTTAATGGCCGTAGATGTGCTGATGGCGTTTATGATCACTCCGGGATCGATCCCGAGAGACGAGACGATTTGCGAGGACGGTTCTACAAAAATGGCCTCTTCCGGCAATCCTCGAATTTCGACATTGGCGACACCCTCGACGGTCAACAGGTCGCGGCGCATGAATGTTGCAATGTCCCATATTTCCGCGTCCGAAAACCCTGGCGCCGATACTGCATAGAGAATGCCAAACACTTCGCCGAAGTCATCATTCACGATGGAAGGAAGAGCACCAGCGGGCAGCGCTGCGCGGGCGTCGGCGACCCGGTCGCGCAGATCATCCCAGATTTGGGGCAGTTCATCGCCACCATACTGGTCTTCGACCTCGACTTCGATAACCGAACTACCTTGAGTGTTGCGTGATGTGACTGTTTTGACTTCGTCCATCTGCTGGATTTCAGCTTCAAGAACTTCTGAGATCTCGGTCGCAACTTCGGATGCTGAGGCGCCGGGGTAGGGGGTGATGACAAGAGCGGACTTGAGTGTGAAAGTCGGATCCTCGAGTTTGCCAACTGACAAATACCCGACGGCCCCGCCAAAGATCGCAAACAACATGAATATCCACGTATAGATTGGATATTCGATCGAAAAACGCGCGATTTTCATGCCGTTACTCCACACTCAAACCAGTGAAGGGACGGACTGTATCGCCTGCCCGCAGCATCTGAATGCCCGCGCCCACGATCAATGCCGCTGGATCAATTCCGGTGACGTTGATCTGGGTGCCATTGACCGAAGACACATCAACACTTTGCCAATCCACTGTGCCACTTTGCCCATCTTCAGCGGGGGTATAGACCATAACCTGCGCACCATCTGCGCCAATTGAAACAGCGGACGGTGGCAAGGTGATAGCGCCGGCTGCTCCGGCGGACAGACGCGCCGCAACGGTCATTGATGCCCCGGGAATGATCGCCGGTTGGACCTCGTCCGAAGGCAAGGCGAGCGTCACGCGGTAGCTTTACCCAATATTCTGTGTCTCTGCGTTAAACTCGCGCAGGATCAGAGGCACTTCAGTGTCAAACAAGGGCGATGTGCCAACAAAGCTGATCTCGCCCACATTCGAAAGGCTTTGAAACAACCGCTCGGGCACATCAATTTCAACACGGACTTCCGACATATCATGCAAGCGTACAATCGGTTGGCCTGGCGAGACATTGGCAAAATTTGGGGTCAGTCGTGACGCGACAAGGGCGCGAAACGGGGCGACCAACCGGGCGTCATCAAGCGCGTCCGCGGCTTCACGCAAGGACACAGCGGCTAAATCGCGCGCTGTTTCGGCGTTTTCAGCCTGTGTTGCAGAGGCGGCATTGGACTGCACCAGCGTTTGCGCGCGCGCAAGGTCGCGTTCGGCTTGTGCCAACTCAAGCGTGGCGCGCTCAACCGCACGTTCAAAAGGCGCAAGATCCAACGCAGCGATCTGGACACCCTTTTCCACAAACTGACCCTCTTGGGCTTCAAACATGGTTAAGCGCCCACCGACTTCAAAAGACAGATCCACAGTCTCAAGTGCCGCGACCTGACCAAAGAAAATGCGTTCGTTCTGTACGGCGTCGCCACCTGCCGTGATCAATTTCACTGCGCGAATGGGGGCCGGGTCGCCTGACGGGGTCAGCACCTCGGTCTCTTGTGCGTTCAGGGGAGCAGCTAAGACGAGTGCTGCGACAAAAGGAAATATGAGCTTCATAAGATGGGTCCAGTATGAGTACTGGATGGTACTTAGAGCATAGGTTGTAAACAGCAAGGCAAAAGAGTACTGACCAGTACCTTTCTTTTTTCAAACGATCATCTAAGTTCGAAATATGAGCAAGCAAACTCCACAAGAGCGAATTATAACCGCTGCACGTCTACTATTCTTTGAACATGGCTTCGAGAAAGTATCGACTGAACTGCTCGCGCGTGAGGCGGCCGTCTCAAAGGCAACGATCTATCGCCACTTCAAAAATATGGGTGATATTTTGCGCTGTGTCACCGAAACGGAAGCGGAGAAGTTTCGCGAAGCAACGCCACCCAAGACCGAAACTCTTGAAGAATTGCGTGATGCGCTGACGCAATATGGGATAAAACTGCTCACGTTTTTGAACCGTTCTGACACGATGGAATTCGCGCGGGTCATCCACGAAGAGGCGCGCGGGAACCCAGACATCGGGCGGACCTTCTTTAATGCTGCCTATGGCCGTACTCAGGGGGATTTCGCCAAGATGTTCCAAACCGCACAAACGCATGGAATCTTATCCGATGCGACCGATGCAATGGACATCGCGGAAGATTTGATCGGACTGCTGGAAGGGCTCGGGATGGTGCGGGTGCAACTGGGTGTTGTCAAAACACCCTATCGCGACGTCGATGAACGCACAAACCGTGCCGTTTCGACCATCCTTCAGATGCACGCCAAATCAGCTCGGAACGACCAATAGGACACAAACGTCGACGCTGATACCACAGACATTTTTTGTTTTGCGGGCGGTTTGACAAGTTCCAGACCGCGCAACTTGGTTTGATCCGTCAGTGCACCTTGGATAGGATAGATGCTTTTTCAAGCGGTGCTGACCGTGCCGGAATCGGTAGGCGCCGGCCTTGCCGCTGAACAGGCCACACTCTGATTATCGCGTTTTTTGTGGCTGTTCGAACGACGCATTTTTAACCTTTTCTGGTGACCGATTGGGTGGCCCTTATCGCGAACGCACCTATTTGCCTTCGTCTACCTGTCTTCGTTCCCGGGGGACTAGACTGCCCCAATTCCTATGCATTATGCGTGCAGCATGGTCGCGAAAACCGGATCGCGGACCAAAGGAGACTAAGAATGCCCAACAACGCAGCTACTGCGGCAGCGCGTCTTTGCATTGCGCCTATGATGGATTGGACCGACCGCCATTGCCGTTATCTACACCGGCTCATGTCCCGGCACACGTTGCTGTATACGGAAATGGTGACGGCTCCTGCTGTCATGCATGGCGACCGGGAGCGTTTGTTGGGATATGACGCGCGCGAACACCCCGTTGCTGTGCAGCTGGGCGGGTCCGACCCGGCGCAGCTGGCAGAAGCGGCGCGTATCGCAGAAGACTATGGCTATGCGGAAATCAACCTCAATTGCGGTTGCCCCTCGGACCGCGTGCAATCGGGTAGTTTCGGTGCGGTGCTGATGGAGAACCCCGGCCTCGTGGCCGACTGTGTTGCAGCCATGATCGCGGCGGTCAGTGTTCCGGTAACCGTAAAATGCCGCATCGGTGTTGATGATCAGGACCCGGCCGAGGTGCTGCCCGACTTTCTGGCGCAGGTCTCGGCCGCGGGAGTGGACCGGTTTTCCGTACATGCGCGCAAGGCGTGGCTGCAGGGCCTCAGCCCGAAAGAGAACCGTGATATCCCCCCATTGGATTATGATTTAGTGATGGAAATGAAAGGCTTGTTCCCTCACCTTCATCTCAGCATCAACGGGGGTATTGCCACTTTGGATGACGCAGTGGATTTCCTCGATCGCGGGTTGGACGGCGTTATGATCGGGCGCGCGGCTTATCATACACCTGCGGATATCCTTCTGGAGGCCGATGCACGTATCTTTGATGATCCGATGGGGCGCACAGCCGCAGAGGTTGTCCATCTGATGTTGCCCTACATTGCGGATCACCTTGCAAAGGGCGGCCGTTTGGGGCAGGTCACGCGCCATATGTTGGGGCTGTTTCAGGGCCGCCCCGGTGCGCGGGGTTGGCGCAGACATTTGTCTCAGAACGCCCATGTCGACGGGGCAGGGCCGGATGTTGTATTGGCCGCCCTCGATCATGTGACGCGGCTCGCGGCCTAAAGGAAAAATACATGGACGATATGATGCTGCTGGCCACAATGGCGGGCCTTCTTTTGGTGCTGGGTGCGGTTGCCGGCGTGTTGGCGGGCCTCTTCGGTGTGGGCGGAGGCATCATCCTTGTGCCGGCATTTTTCTATGTCTTTGGCCAACTTGGCTATGACAGCCCCGAACTGATGCAGATTTGTCTGGGCACTTCATTGGCGACGATCATTGTGACGTCGCTGCGCTCGGTTGCGGCACACCATAAAAAGGGTGCCGTTGACTGGGCAATCTTGAAGGGCTGGGGGGCTGGTATTGCAATCGGTGCCGTTGTCGGCGTGCTTGTGGCGACATCGCTGCGCTCGGGGACGTTGCAAGCGATCTTTGGCGTGCTGGGTGTTTTTGTGGGTGCCTATATCACTTTTGGACGCGAACGCTGGCGTCTGGGAACACAAATGCCAGGCGGGATCTTGCGGGCACTCATTTCTCCGGTAATCGGGTTTTTGTCGGTTCTTGTCGGTATTGGTGGAGGCTCTTTCGGTGTGCCGACGATGACCTTGTTCAACGTGCCAATCCACCGCGCTGTGGCGACGGCTGCGGGGTTCGGTGTCATCATCGCAGTCCCTTCGGTGATTGGTTTTCTCTTGGTCGATATCGCTGTGGTGCCTCCCTTTACCATCGGTGCGGTAAACTTCCTTGCCTTCGGTCTGGTGGTGACGATGACCCTGATTACGGCACCATGGGGGGCTGCATTGGCGCACCGGATGGATGCCAAACCACTCAAGCGTATCTTTGGTGTTTTCCTCATGCTGGTTGCGCTCAATATGTTGCGCAAAGCGCTGGGATGGTAGGGCAGGACGGCTTTCGCATCTTTCCGCATGATCCTACGGTCGCGCGGTGGGTTGCGGCTGCAAAAATGGCGGCAATTGAGGAACTTGCCGGTGGTGGCGCGCGGCGCCATGGCAACACATGGTTTGTCGGGGTCGATGCCTTGCCCAATGCCTCTGACGGGAGCATCGGTGGCGTGCCTCTGGCGGGTGCTTGGCAAGCCCACATAAAGGCGCCGCCCAATTGGCACCGCGCGCAGCTTTCTGTTGTTTTTCCGGGCTATCCGCAACAGGACCCCGGCGAAACTGATGCCGCACATCGGTTCCGGCGGGATCGTGATGCCGCGCATGTGGACGGGCTTTTGCCGGAAGGGCCGCAAAAGCGGCGGCATCTGCGCGAACCACACGGGTTTATTCTGGGACTGCCGCTTGATGAGGTGCGCGCCAGCCCGCTGGTGGTCTGGCGCGGCAGCCAAGACATCATGCGTGCGGCGTTCCGTGCGGCTTTTGCAGGTATCCCGCCTGCGCAATGGGGTGATGTGGATGTCACCGAGGTCTATCAGGATGCGCGCCGCAAGGTTTTCGCGACCTGCGACAGGGTCGAAGTTGTGGCCGCACCCGGTCAGGCGGTCTTGCTGGATCGCCATATTCTGCATGGTGTCGCACCTTGGGCGCAGGATGCAGATGGCGAGATGCGTATGGTCGCCTATTTTCGTCCCCAGATCAGCGTAGAAGACTGGCTCTAGGCCTTGAGCCGGTTGAAATCCTTAAGCGATTTACCCGGTTCGTCGACAAAGAGGCTGGGCAGAATACGCTGGCTGGTGATCTGATCGACACGGATTTCATCGAATTGCGCAGTGGTTTCACACCAGACGACGCAGGTCCAAAGGCGGCCCCAGTAATCAAGCTGCAGCGGCCGCACGATGCGCTTTTTGTTGTCCATGACAAGTTCCAGTTTCTGCCGCGTCCGCATGGCCTGACGCAGGATCGGCAGATGCTGAAAGCCGCGTGCGGCATCGGCAAACGGATAAATTGCAAAGCCATAGCCGCTGGGTGCCCGACCGCGGTCTTCCGGCATCACGGCATCAATCTTGCCTGAAAGGGCGCGGGCAGCGGATGAAAGCTCGGGATCGTTGCTTTGGATCACGGCGTTTAGTCCCAGATGCAGGGCCTCGACCTCGGTCATGGTCAGGTTCAGCGGGGGCAGGGTGATGGCGGCGGTCACGCGGTAGCCGATCCCGCGTTCGCCTTTAATCGGGACGCCGGATGCAGCGAGCGTTTCCATGTCGCGGTAAATCGTGCGCAGCGACACATCGGTTGCCTG
>CAYZKE010000003.1:0-7163 GCA_964478505.1 uncultured Loktanella sp. | reverse complement strand
AGGAGAAGAGACATGCTTAACAATATCGGCCTTCCCGGCCTTCTTTTGATCGCTGTTGTGGTTCTGGTTCTGTTTGGCCGCGGCAAGATTTCCAGCCTGATGGGCGAAGTCGGCAAAGGCATCACCGCGTTCAAGAAGGGCGTTGATGATGGCAAGAAAGAGATCGAGGACGGCATGGCCGAGGCCAAAGACGTGACCCCCGCAGAAGAAAAAGACAAAGTCTGATCGCTTTGCCGCATAATAAGGACTGCGTCTGATGTTTGGTCTTGGCTGGAGCGAATTGCTTGTTGTCGGCATTGTGGCCCTGATCGTGATCGGGCCCAAGGACTTGCCAGGTTTGTTCCGCACGATGGGGCAATTTACCGGTAAGGCGCGGATGATGGCACGCGAGTTTTCGCGCGCGATGGAGCAGGCCGCCGATGATTCAGGCGTCAAGGATATCTCCAAAACGCTGAATGCGGCAGCCAACCCCAAGAAATTCGGCGTCGACAAGATCAAGGAAGCGACCGGTGTCACCGAGACACCTTTGTCGCCCGAGCGTCAGGCCGCAAAAGAGAAGATGAGCAAGGCGATGGGTGATGCAGCGCTTGCCCGCCAGGCGCGTGAGGCAGAAGAGGCCGCCGCGAAGGCCGCGGCTGAGGCCCCCAAACCCGAGACGCCCGCACCAGAGGCCAAGACATGAGCGCCCAAGACGAGATTGAAGACAGCGCAGCGCCGCTGCTGGAACACCTGACAGAGCTGCGCTCGCGGCTGATCTATTCCGTGATGGCTTTCCTCGTGGGCATGATCATCTGCTTTTCCTTCGGCGGTGCGCTCTTGGATTTTCTGCTGGGGCCGATCGAGCGCACGATGCGGTCCTTGGGCAACCCCAATCCGGTGATGCAATACACGGCGCCGCAAGAGTATTTCTTTACCCTGATCCGCATTTCGGTTGTGGGCGGGCTGGCGCTGTCATTTCCGGTGATCGCCTATCAGCTCTGGCGTTTTGTGGCGCCCGGCCTTTACCGCAATGAAAAGAACGCGTTTTTGCCGTTCATTATCGCCTCGCCCGTATTGTTCCTGATCGGGGCGGCCTTTGCGCATTACATCGTCGTCCCGCTGGCGATGGCGTTTTTCCTTGGTTTTGCAGATTTGCCCTCTTTCGTGCAGGCCATCGCGGCGGAGGCCGTGCCCAACCCCGGAAGCGCCCTTCTGCCGGGGGCAGGTGGCGGGCTGTCATTGCCGAGCGTTGCGCCTGATCTGAGCCAACAGGGTGTCGATATTGTCTTTAACGGCAAGGTGAACGAAACGCTCGATATCACGCTGAAAATGATCGTAGCCTTTGGCGTGTGTTTCCAGCTGCCTGTGCTGCTGACCCTGATGGGATCGGCTGGATTGGCCAGTTCGCGCGGGCTGCGCGGGACACGCAAATACGCTGTTGTCGGCATCCTGATTGTTGCCGCCCTTGTCACACCACCTGATGTCACGACGCAGCTGATCCTCTTTGTCGTCGTCTATGGCCTGTATGAAATCTCTATTCATCTGGTCGCTGCGGTCGAGCGCAAGAAAGACCGCGCCGCCCGTGCTGAAGGCATCATTGGCGAAAACGAGAGCCTCTTTGACATCGACGAGGATGATCTATCGGATGGCGAAGCGGCGGCTGACGAAGGTACCAAAGGGTGAGCAAGAAGGCCCTGAAACGGATCGCTGCCGCGCTTGAGCGTATCAGTCCGGCCCCCATCGGGACCCCTGATTTCGGCGCGGCCTCGGCCTTTGTCTGGCACCCTGATCCCGATCGCCTTGTCCCTGTCGCGCGGGTGAACCGCGTCGGTGTTGAACTGCTGGTTGGCGTTGACCGGTCGCGCGACACACTGATGGCCAATACGGTGCAGTTTGCCGCCGGATTGCCTGCGAATAATGCCCTGTTGTGGGGTGCGCGTGGCATGGGAAAATCGAGCCTTGTCAAAGCGATACACGGCGCTGTGAATGCAGATTATGCGGGATTGAAGATTGTTGAGGTCCAGCGCGAGGACCTGCCCAGCATCGGCCGCTGCCTCAACCTGCTGCGCGGCGCGCCCGAGCGGTTCATCATGTTTTGCGATGACCTGTCGTTCGGACACGACGATGCACATTACAAGTCGCTCAAGGCTGTTCTGGATGGCGGGATCGAAGGGCGGCCCGATAATGTCGTGCTCTATGCGACATCCAACCGGCGGCACCTCATGCCACGGGATATGATCGAGAACGAACGCTCATCCGCGATTTCGCCGTCAGAGGCGGTGGAAGAGAAGGTATCGCTGTCGGATCGCTTTGGCCTCTGGCTCGGGTTCCACCCCTGCGATCAGGATGAATACCTTGCGATGATCCGCGGCTATTGTGATGCCTATAGCGTGGCGATTGATGACGCGACACTACGGGCCGAGGCCATCGAATGGCAGGCCACGCGGGGTAGCCGCTCCGGCAGGGTGGCCTGGCAGTATTTCACGGACCTGGCCGGCAGGCGCGGTGTGAGCCTGTCGTAAGGTGGATCATGATCCACCTTACGTGGATCGGCCCTTATTGCAGGAAATCATTCGGATCGAGGCTTTGCAGGCCACGGCGCACTTCAAAGTGCAAGAAGCTGGGGTTTGCGGCCCGTACCTTGCCGATCACCTGACCGCGTGACACGCTGTCGTCCTTGCTGACGCTCAGATTGTCCATCTGTGTATAGACTGTCAGAAGGCCGTCACTGTGCTTAAGCACAACAATCGCGCCGCCACTGGTATCTGTGGTTACAGCGGCAACGGTGCCCGAACCGGCGGCCCGCACGTCCGATCCGGCGGATGCGCCAATATCAATGCCTTCGTTGGTGCCGGGCGCGTAATCGCGGATGATCGACCCCTGGATCGGCATGATAAAGCGCGCGTCACTGCTTGCGGGCTGTGCTGTTGTCGTGCCCAGATCCGGCGTCGCGGGAACGACGGCCGCGGCTACAGGGGCGGCTGGCGTTTCACTTGGCAGCGGGAGTGCTGCACTCGGCGGCACAGGTGTCGCGGTACCAACGCCTGGGGCTGTTACAGTAGCAGAGGCTGCCGCCGGTGCCGGTGCGCTACCGCCTTGCGGGATCAACAGATACTGGCCCTCACGGATCGTAAATTCGGTATTGAGACCGTTCCATTCAGCGATATTGGTGACGGGGACGTTATAGAGCCGCGAGATCGAGAACACGGTTTCACCGCGCTGCACCTGATGGCGAATTGGCTCGGTGCCGCGCACGACAGGTGCGGCGGGGGTCGTCGCTGCCGGCGCAATTGGCGTGGCCGTCACGGTGCCAGCCGCATCAGCGCGGTCAAGCGCTGTTGTGGCAACAGCTGTCACATCAAGCGGTTGGATCGGTCCGGTGCCGATGGCGCCGGTGGCAGGCGAAGGCTCGGTCACGCGTGAGGGCAGGGCGATGATCTCATCGCGGCGCAGGATCACGTCAGGCCCGATCCCGTTATATTCCGCAAGCTCATCGGCATCGAGGCCCAGCCGGATCGCAATGCCGCGAATGGTGTCATCGCGGCGCGCCACAACAACCTGATAATTGGGATAGGAAATCACGCCGCGATCATCGGGGCGTGGCCTGCCGGGCAGGCTTTGCACCGCTGCGGATGTATCAAATCCGTTGCCGATATCACGCAGGTCGGCGTCAAAGCCTTCACATGCCGCGAGTGCTGCCAATGTCATGCCTGTCAATGCTATGCGTCTTACAGGGAAATTCCTGTTCGCCATCCTACCGCTCCTTTGCCAAGTCGCCCCTTATCTATGGGATCGTACTATATTTTGGGGTAGTTTACTCTTGTCCGAGCCCTTCTAGCAAGGGCACAAAGCGGACAGCGCGCAATTCGTCGTATTCAAGGCCGCTTTCCGTGCGCGTGACGCGGATCAGGCTTTGTACCGCGTCCGATTGACCGACAGGCAGAACCATGATCCCACCGACCCGCAACTGCGCCAAAAGAGGGCCGGGCGGGTCCTCGGCAGCGGCGGTCAGAAGGATACGGTCAAAGGGGGCCTGTTCGGCAAACCCGTGGCTACCATCGGCGGTGAAAGCGGTGATGTTGGTGATATCATTGGCTTCAAACACCGCGCGCGCGGCCTGCACCAGACGGCGATAGCGGTCCACCGTGTAAACGCGTCGCGCAAGCTTGCTGAGGATCGCGGCCTGATACCCTGATCCTGTGCCAATTTCGAGCACCTTGTCGCGCGGTGTTATCTGCAGGGCCTGCGTCATCAACCCAACAACAGAGGGCTGGCTGATGGTCTGTCCGCAGGCAATCGGCAGCGGCATATCATCATAGGCACGATCCGCGAAAGTGCCCTTCACGTAATCTGCTCGGTCGACCTGTTCCATCGCTGTCAGCACCCGCGTGTCCGTCACGCCCTTGCTGCGTAAGGCGTAGAGGAACTGCATCTTGGTTGCGGCATCGAATGTCACTTGAGCACGTCTTTCAAGGTCTCAACCATCGTATAGTCGGTCAGGTCCACCCGCATCGGTGTGATCGAGACATAGCCGTCAAGGTTTGCAGCTGCATCCGTGCCGGGGGCTGTTGGCTCATGCTGGGGGCCGCCACGAACCCACAGGAACTTGCGCCCTGTGGGCGAGGTTTGCGCTTCGGCACGGAAACGTGTGTTCAGCCGGAACCCCTGGGTCGTGGCCGCCATGCCTTTGACCTTTTCGGCAGGAATGGGGGGGAAGTTCACGTTGTAGAAAACCTGATAATCCGCATCGTCCCAAAGCGTGTCGTTCAAAAGCTTTCGCACAACTGCGGCTCCATGCGCCGCTGCGGCCTCAAATGGATTGTCCAGATTGGTATTTTCCGGGCCGTAGAACTGCGACAAAGCAATGGAACGCACGCCTTGCAGCGCCCCTTCGATGCAAGCGCCAATTGTGCCGGAGTAAAGCGTGTTTTCAGCGGCATTATTGCCCCGATTGACGCCTGAGAGGATCAAATCGGGGGCCTGATCCTTCAGCACATCATGGATCCCTGCAAGCACACAGTCCGCAGGCGAGCCTTCTGCCGCAAAGCGCCGGGGTTCGAGTTCCGTGATCATTGTGGGGTGAGTGTAGCTGATACAGTGGCCGACACCCGATTGCTCAAAGGCAGGGGCCACGGTCCAGACTTCGCCCTTTGGTCCTGCGATCTCATGGGCGATCTCGGTCAGGACCCTCAGGCCGGGTGCGTTGATGCCGTCGTCATTGGTGATGAGAATGCGCATGCCGCCGCCTTTTTGCTGTCGCATCGTTCCTAAGCCTTGACGCGGTGGGCGGCAAGCGCGGAACGCGCCAACACAGCGTGTTCAGGTCAGACCGTAGACAAGCGGTCACGGTTTAGGCAGTCGCACCCTCCAGGATCGCAGGCAAAAGCCGTGCGGCCTCG
The DNA here is from genome assembly GCA_964478505.1 of uncultured Loktanella sp. GTDB lineage: Bacteria > Pseudomonadota > Alphaproteobacteria > Rhodobacterales > Rhodobacteraceae > Yoonia. The sequence goes on along the minus strand of CAYZKE010000003.1, from coordinate 1,785 downwards.
TCTGCGGGGCTGGCTAATGCGTTGCGATCCTCGCCGGGGTAGAAACGGGCGCGGGTCGCGGTTGGCATGGGCGCAGGCGTCAGCACATCCACACGCGGTCCGGTCTTGGCAGTTTCCGTGGCCCAGCTGCGCGCAAGGGCAATCTGCGCGCTCTTTGTAGCGCCGTACGCACCAAAGAACTGATCGCCGCCACGCGGGTCATCGAAAAAGACAGCTTTGCCTGTTTGCCCCAATAGCGGGCTGACATAAGCGATCAGCCGCGATGTGGCCTCGATATTGACGGTTAAGGATTTCGCCAGATCCTTCGGCCCGATATGGCCTGCAGGCGCCAACGGCGCCGCATGAATGGCCGTATGCAGCCAAAGGTCAAGGCTCCCCCAGCGGTCAAAGATACCACGGCAAAGCTGCTGCATGGCTTCATCAACGGTGATATCCATGGGCGCAAGCGTCGCTTGGCCACCAGCCGCCTGAATGGCGTCGTCAAGCTCTTCCAGCGCGCCGACAGTTTTGCCGACGGCGATGATGTGGTGGGTGGGGGCCAGCGCCTTGGCTAAGGCCGCCCCAAGGCCGCGTGATGCGCCGGTGATGAGTGCTGTCTTTGTCATGGGCGCGGTCATGTGCCGAACTGCGTCCGACGTCAAGTATTAGCTGTGCGGCAGCGCCAATGATTGTGTCTGGCCCCAACGGTCCGTCAGCAAGATCTGGGCATCGCCAATCGCCGTAACCTGCACGCCAAATGCGCTGTCGCCCACCTGGACCCGCGCAATCTGGCCGCGTGAAGACCGCAGCAGGGCGGCTGTCCCGTCATGCGCGTCCATCAAACCGATGACGGAAAGCGCACGCAGTTCAAGCGTATCAGGCAACGTCGCCTTGGTTCCGGCAAGGCCGGTCGTCGTTGTGTCGTCTGCCATGGTGAAAAACTTCGCCAATTTAATTTAAACTTTCGTAGCATCTGCCAGAACGCAGAGCGAAGCGAAAGGGGGGTAGATGGCCATACGGCACGAGATCGCGCACACATGGCGGCACTGGCGTTCACATTGGTGTTAAGTGGCCGGAACCAATTTATTCTGCGGCGGTTTTTGCCTCGAACCCTTGCTCGATCATATCGGATGGGGCCACGGGGTATTCGCCGGAGAAACACGCATCACAATAGGCCGGCGCTTTGGGATCGCGCCCGCCTGCTTCGCCCACTGCACGGTAAAGCCCGTCCAAAGAGATGAACCTGAGACTATCGACACCCAAATGCGTGCGCATTTCCTCTTCGGACATTGTCGCCGCCAGCAATTTTTCGCGCTGCGGCGTATCCACACCGTAAAAACAGGGCCAAGCGGTGGGGGGGGAAGCAATGCGGAAATGCACCTCGGCGGCCCCTGCATCAAGGATCATTTCCTTGATCTTGCGGCTGGTGGTGCCGCGCACAACGCTGTCATCCACAAGGATCACCCGTTTGCCTTTGATCAGGGCGCGGTTGACGTTGAGCTTCAGACGCACACCCATGTTGCGGATGCTCTCGGTCGGTTCGATAAACGTGCGGCCCATATACTGGTTCCGGATGATGCCCATCGCATAGGGAATACCCGATTGCAGCGAATACCCGATTGCTGCGGGTGTGCCGCTGTCAGGGACGGGACAGACCAGATCCGCCTCGACCGGTGCTTCTTTGGCCAGTTCGCGACCAATGTTTTCGCGTGTCTCATAAACCGACCGCCCACCCTGAATGCTGTCAGGACGGCTGAAATACACGTGCTCGAAGATGCAGAAACGGGACCGGGCAGGGCGGAAAGG
>CAYZKE010000002.1:19061-38338 GCA_964478505.1 uncultured Loktanella sp. | reverse complement strand
TCAGGTGCTGGTGTCTGTATGGACGTGGAGGTTCGAGTCCTCTCCTGGGCACCATTTACCCCCAACATTGATGAACATAGCGACCTGTAAACATTGATGTTTTGGGCGATTTGTCGTATCGATTTGACCATAGCTGAACATACGATACCCCCAGAAAACACGCGATTTGGGGGTATCATTGGGGGTATTAGCCCCACGGTGAGAGGTCGATACCCCCAATGGCACTTTCGGACGTAAAGATCAGGAAAGCAGAGATTCGGGACAAGCCCTATAAGCTGTCGGACGGCGGTGGTTTGTTTGTCCTGGTGAAGCCAAACGGCTCAAAGATATGGCAGCAAAAGTACCGCCACTTCGGAAAAGAACGACTGCTGTCTCATGGGATATACCCCGACGTGACCCTGGCCCAAGCCCGCAAAAAGCGTGATGACGCTCGGGCAATGGTGGCAAACGGTGATGATCCCTCCGTGCAGAAACGTCTCGACCAGATCGAAGCTGAAACACAGTCGCGCACAACCTTTTTGCTCGTTTCCGAAGAATACCTTCAAATGGCCCATGATCGCGAACTGGCCGACGCGACATTGCGCAAGAAGGTCTGGCACGTCGAGACCTTGGCAGCCCCGCTTCATAACCGTCCAATCAACGAAATTACGTCTGCGGAGATCCTCCATCTCCTCAAGAAGGTCGAGGCGAGTGGTAGACGTGAGACCGCGAAGAAGCTACGCGGCACCCTCTCCGGCATCTTTCGGCTCGCGGTTGTAACCCTTCGAGCCGACAACGACCCAACTTATGCGATCAAAGGCGCATTGTTACCGGTCAAAGTGACCAACCGCGCCGCAATCACGGATGAAAAGGCGTTTGGCCAGTTTCTACGTGACCTAGACGCATACACTGGTGCGGGAGTGATTAAAGACGCCTTGCTCTTCCAAATCCTGACGATGACCCGTCCTGGCGAAGTTCGTGGGGCAAAGCAGGCAGAATTTGACTTTGAGAAAAGGACTTGGTGTATCCCCGCTGATCGCACGAAAATGCGCCGTGATCATATTGTCCCTCTATCAGATCAAGCTCTGGACCTCATCAAACGGAACTGGATCAGTGTTGAGGGTGTTGAGCTGGTTTTTCCGTCGTTGAACTCAAACCGTAAGTGGTTATCCGAGAACGCGTTCAACTCTGCATTGCGCCGGATGGGTTACACCAAGGATGAAGTGACTGCACACGGCTTCCGCTCGACTGCCAGCACAATCCTGAACACTAGGGGCTACGACTCTGACGTGATCGAAGCGGCGCTGGCGCATCAAGACAAGAACGTCATTCGTCGGACCTACAATCGCGCCACGTACTGGGATCAACGGGTCATACTGATGCAAAACTGGGCAGACCTTGTGGGCACGTTTCGCGACGCTGAGTGAGCAAGAAACTTCAAGCAATGATTCTCATCGTAGCCCGCACTCACGCAGATATCGTGTCGGCCTATTCCTATGATTGACTTTTGAGTCTAGGATGATCCTTCTGATTGCAGGCCGGGTGGAGTAAGGTATGCTAATTTGAATGTTTGAACGGATCGCAAATTATGAAAATTAAACAGGTTTCCATTCGAGGTTTTAGACGACTAGAGAATATCACCGTGGATTTGGAAGAATCCGACACTATTTTCGTCGGGCCAAACAACAGCGGCAAAACAACCGCCACAGCTGCTTTCCGATGTTTCCTGGGCGAAAAGCAGTTCAATTTACATGATTTTTCAACCTCGAAGCTGTTGGATTTTGATGGATTCGATCCAGAAAACCCTGATGACGAACTGCCCTTCATCGAGTTTGATGTCTGGTTTTCTATAGATCCAGACAACATCGCGTTCGGTCGAGCTTTTTCTCTCCTGCCGAACTTGTCTGATGATTTTTCCGAAGTTGGATTGCGGTGCAAATTGGAGGCAAAAGACGCCGCCGATCTATGGGTAGACTATGAAACAAACTCTCCTCGCGACAATGAAGGAAATCGAAAGAGCCTGAGTCATTTCCTCGGCCTCGAAAGAAATCTGTCCAAGCACTTCGAGCTACGCTATTTTTGTCTGGAGAAGACTGAGGATGGGCTGGTCGTTACACTCTTGGAATCCTCCGAAGGGAAGCGTCTGATCAAATCCCTTATCAGGGTCGATTTCATTGATGCTCAACGTAACCTGGAAGAGGGAGAGGTCGGACGAGGCAATCGTCTCTCAAGTGCATTTGCCTATTTCTACGAAAGGAATCTGGAAAAACCTGAAGCTGAAGAGGAGGCTTATCGTGTAATAAACGAAAACAATGAGAGACTGACGGACCACTATCGGGTTCATTTCGAGCCGTTGATGAATGTTATTCGAGAGTTGGGCGTGCCGTCGGCACACGACAGGGACCTTAGACTTGTATCCGCTCTTAGTGCGGAAACTGCCCTCAAAGGAAGTGCGGATCTAATGTACGTGGATCCAGCTTCGCTGCACGAGTTACCCGAAGCGTATAATGGATTAGGTTTCAAAAACCTGATCTTCATGGCGGTACAGATCAGCCACGCTCATCTCCAGTGGATAAATACCGAGAAAGATCGGCCTCTGTGCCAGCTTATCTTTATCGAGGAGCCGGAGGTTCATCTACACGCACAAGTGCAACAAACCTTCATCAGCAATATCTGGGATCTTTTGAACCGCGCATCTGAAGACGCGGGAACGCCTTCACCACAACTTGCGATTACGACGCATTCATCGCACATTTTGGACGCGGCGGACTTTGCCAAGATCCGATATTTTCGCCGATGTCCGTTTGAGCGTGAAGCGGCTGAAGGTATCCAACGGAATAGTGGGACAACTATACATAGCCTTAGAGACTTCACGCCAGAGCCCGTTGAAATCGAGGGGGCGGAAGCAACCAGTCCAGAGGTGCTCGACTTCCTGAAAAAGTACCTGAAGCTGACTCATTGCGATTTGTTCTTTGCAGATGCAGCCGTGCTGGTTGAGGGAACGGTCGAAAAACTGTTGCTGCCCGCAATGGTCCGGCGAAGTGCAAGCGGCTTGTTATCGAAGTACCTGACGATCCTCGAAGTTGGCGGCGCATATGCGCATCGCTTCGTGGGTCTTTTGGATTTTCTGCACATACCTTACTTGATCGTGACGGACATTGACTCCGTTGATCCAAACAATGGGCGCAAGACTTGCCGCACAAATACCGCTGGTGCGGTATCTTCAAATGCAACCTTAAAAGGCTTCTTTGACGACGTTTCGATCGAAGCCCTCAAAGAACTGGGAGCCGAAGAAAAAGCAAACGAGTTGCGTTATCTAGCGTATGAAATGCCGGTGAGGATTGTTCACCAGGGCGAGGCCATAGACGTTCATGGGCGAACTCTGGAGGAAGCATTTGTTTACGAAAACCTTGCCTTAGTGGCCAATGGAGATTTGGCTGTCTCAGTTACCATCCCAGACAATGCCAACGATGTGTTCGAAAGCGTGTACAAGCAGGTCAAGAAGTCTGGTTTCAAGAAGACTGAGTTCGCGATGGATGTCCTGTCGTCAACATCTGAATGGGCAACCCCCGAATACATTGCCGAGGGCCTCAGATGGCTTGAGCAGACGTTGACCCCTCAACCGCAGGAATAGACCGTTGATATGTCGAAAAAACTAGAACCTACAGCTGCCGACTTAGAAATCCAGGACTGCATTCGTGCGGAAAAGAGTTTTGCTTTGGTAGCAGGCGCGGGCTCAGGCAAAACGACTTCGCTTGTGATGGCGTTGAATTTTGCACGCGACGAGTTCGGGCGAAAACTAAGAAGAGACGGCCAGAAAGTTGTCTGTATCACATACACTAACCGTGCAGTCGAAGTGATTTCTACCCGGCTGCGCTTCGACGATCTCTTCCTAGTATCGACAATTCACGGTTTCTTGTGGGGAGAAATAAAAGGATTTCAAGCTGATATTCGCGAGACCCTAAGGGCAATCATCGTCCCACAGCACATCGAAAAGGCGAAAGAAAAAGATACTGGCAAAGATACAAAATCAGCGAGAGCCGCGCGCGCGAAGGTGGCTCGGCTGGAGGCCGAACTTGAGGCGCTGGACGCGGTAGAACGCTTTGAATATGACGACCAGGCGATCAGTCGGTATGATCTCGGCCAGCTGAACCACGATGATGTGATTGCCGTGGCAGCGAGTATGATCGTCGAACATCCTCGTCTTAGGAAGATAATGGGTTTCAAGTATCCATATATCTTTGTGGACGAGGCTCAGGACACATTCCCCAACGTTGTGGAAGCGATCAATCTGATCTGTGCTGACCAGGGACTCCCGGTCGTAGGCTACTTCGGCGATCCAATGCAGCAGATCTATGATAAACGCGCAGGCTCTTTCGCGACTGAGGTCGAACTTGAGGTTATAAACAAGGTAGAAAACTACCGATGTTCCAAAGCGGTGATCACGCTATTGAACAAACTACGTGATGACGTTCAGCAGGTGCCAGCCGGCCCAAATCAGGACGTTGAAGGCAGCGTTAATCTCACACTTATCAACGCCGAAGCTCCTGAATCTGAAAAACCTAAGGGGCGATATACGCCTGAACAGTTAGAACGTGCTGCTGCCAAGTTTCAAGAGGCACTGGAGAGCTGGGGATGGCAAGACAATCAGGAAGCCAAGCGACTGTTTCTCGTTCGTCAAATGATCGCCAGACGTCTCGGGTTTTTTGAGCTGAACAAGCTATTTACTGGGGTGTATGCCTCGTCAAAAGCTCAGGACGAATACGAGAACGGCACGCACTATTTGCTCAAACCGTTTTTGGACTGCATCTGTCCGTTCGTTTCTGCAACCAGAGACGGCGACAATCGAAGAGCAATCGATGTACTGAGGTCGGCAAGTCCTGCATTTGATGTTCTCGGAGAAAACAAAGACGAGACCTTGAGCGAAATGATGCAACGTTCCCGAGAGCTGTCACTGCAACTCTTCGACATGTGGGACGGAGCGACTGTCCGAGAGATCTTGGGTTTCTGTATTGAACACAGACTTTGCCGCATTTCAGAACGACTTTCAGGTGACCTAAGTAGGCAGCCTCGCGCCGAAGAATACGATGACGATGTCCATCAAGAAGAAAAGTCGGATTGGCTTGCAGATGTGTTTCTTCAAATGAACACGGAAGGCTTGGAGGAGTACTGCGACTTCATTTGGGAAAATACTCCATTTAGCACGCAACATGGGGTTAAGGGTGAAGAATACGATGACGTAATCGTAGTATTCGATGACGTAGAAGCAGCCTGGAATCAATTCAGCTTCACTAAGGCACTGACTCCTCAAACATCGGGAGGTCCGACGGAAGGTCAGCGCGAAAAAAGCAGGAAGTTGGCTTATGTGTGCTTCTCCCGCGCCATGAAGAATTTACGAATACTGCTTTTCACTCCGAATGCTGAATCAGCAAGAGACGAACTCTTGGATGCCGGAATGTTTAGCGCCGACCAGATCGAAATTCTTGCATAACTATTGTGTTAGGACGTGTTTTTGCCCGACAACCGGACATGTCGACTGATCTAGGTGGCTTTGTCGTCTTTTTGCCTTCTTAAGTTCTCCTCCATCAGGCCAATCAAGGCTCGATCTCTGTCCCGCTCTGGGTCACAACACACATTCCCGAACTTTGCGAGAAGCCGCCGCATCACACGCCGTGATAAAAGTTCGATCTCTGGCAACCCCTGGGTCACCAACGGGGGTGCCTGCACCCTCAAATCTCATACTACCCAATAAAATAAGGCTAGTTTCGCTGTTTTTGATGTTCGATATTGCGCTTTTGTGGTTATTTGGCAGATACGACCTAAATCGCAGAAAAGCCCGACAAATAAGGCTAATTTCATGTTCGATCAAATTTCGATGGTGGGTCTCTAGACTGCCAAGTTTTGTCCTTTTTCAGCGTGAAGCTTCAAGCAATGAACACCGATCCAATCTCGTTCTGCTAAGTGTACCTGCAGTTTGTCAGCCGTACATGAAGCGAAAGCATTCCGAAGCAGCTGTCGCTTCTCCTTCGGTTGCGCCATGTCGTATGTTGTGGCCAGGTTTGACATCGTTTTCACGTATTGCTCTCGTTCATTTCTGATGTCCTTGGGATCAGGCAGATCGTCAAATTGGCTCTGCAGTTGCGAGAGCTCAAAACCAAGTTCCTGTTTCTTTCTGTCATAGGTTTGCCGGTCCAAAGACTGATCAATCAGCAAGTCAGCCAATCGGCTGATCTTTGACTGACGATCTTCGATCTTCGCGAGCAGTGAACGTCGTTGCGTCGCCAACTCGTCAACCAAGGAACCTGAGCGCCAGTCCTCGCGCAATCGACTAACTGCTTGAGGCGATAACTGAATGCGGCTTAATTCGCAGCGCACAGCTTGATCCAACCGATCTTCGCGGATGGTTGTCATTGCACATGTACGACTTTGGCACCGGTAGTAAACGTACGATCTTTGTCGCTCTGGGACCAACGGTCCCTTGCATGCCGCGCACCTAAAGATTCCCATAAACTGGTGTTGATGACGTGACACCTTGGGCCCGCAGCGTCCTGACTTGATTGCCTGTACGCGCTTGAAGGCCGCTTTGGTAATGAGCGGCTCATGAATGCCGTCAAAGGTTTCTCCGGTGCGGGAAATCAAAATTTGGCCGTGATAAAAGGGGTTGGACAGGATTTTTTCAATGCCATGCAAGCTCAATGGTGTTCCCTGATGGTTACGAAGGCCTCGCCGTTCCATTTCGATTTGCAGGGACTTCAGTGAATACTCGCCCGAGGCATAAAGCTCATACATAGCTTTCACCATCGGTGCGCGTTCGGGACATGGTGACTTCGGCTGGCCCTTTCCCTGATCAAGATATCCAAGTGGCGCTTTGAACGGAAACAAGCCCTGTTTCAGACGACCATTAAGCCCTTTGATGGTTTCTTCACGCTGGTTGCGTGAAAAGTCTGCAGCAATGACCGCCAGAAAATCTGCCGTCATGCGTCCCCCACGTGTCGAAAAGTCGATTGGTTCCGTTGCAATATGAAACGCAATGCCATGATCAATCAGTTCGGATACCGTATTCCAGTCACGTAAGTTGCGCGCAGATCGATCAAGCTTGTGGACGACCAAGCCTTCGGCGTGGCCACGTTTGAGCCGTCCGGTCATGTTGTTAAAAACCGGTCGCCCCGCCTTAGAAGCTGTTTCAAGTTCTTGAAACCATTCAGTGATTATCAGGCCACGCTGCTGCGCGCATTGCTCTATTGCAGACTTCTGCGCTTCAAGGGAGACTCCTTCACCTTGCCGTTGTGTGCTGACACGGATGTATCCAAAACAAGAAATCATAAGTTGGGTGGTTGTTCTTGGAATCTATCATGAGTCTCAGATTCATGCGAATCCGGCCAGGGCCACTTTCCGTCCGCTTTCAGCCGCAGATAGATCTGTTTGCAGAGTGCAAGATGCCTCATGAGATGTTCGTCAGGTGTCATAGAAACAGCCTATCGAAGATAGGCTGCCGTCCTAGCAGCCACGCTATCACCCAGCCTGATACGGTGGATACATCGAAGCTGAAAAAGGTGCCAGCCGCTCGCCATGCCGCATCACCTGCACAGCCGCCCGGTGGTTCGACTGGTTCTGAAGGTCATGGCTGTCAAATGGCTTCATCATCCTCTGTATTATGGGCGCGTCTTTCGCACCCACCCGAAACGCCATCAGATTTCCCACGTTCCCAAAGATCGCATCCGACACGTCATTGTCCGTCTGTGACAGGTGCTGGTGAGCAAGAATCAATCCTAGGCGATATTTTCTAGCTTCAGAGAGCATCCCCGCAAAGCTCTTGGTCGTCAGGTTCGGAAACTCATCCACGTAGAGGAAGAATGGCCGTCTAGCAGTCTCTGGCAGGCTGTGACGGGTGGTCGCAGCATGCATGAGTGACGATGTGATTAACCCACCCAGAATGTTGCTGATGTCGGACCCAAGCCGTCCCTTGGCCAAGTTCACAATCAAGATCTGTCCGGTATCCATGATGCTGCGAAATCGAAGTGGTTCTTTTGGCTCGCATAGTGCCGTGCGCACCGTCGGTTGCGCTAAGAACCCGCCCAGCTTGTTAGCTATCGGTGTGATCCCATCGGCTCTGCCTTGGTGGTTCAGCGACGGGAACTCTGTTTTCCAGAAGAATCGCACTTGTTCATCAGTGATCTGGTCTATTACTTGGCGGCGATAGCCCTTGTATGTAAGCAAGCGCAACACATCACGCAGATCTGCGCTTTGGATTTCAAGCAAGGCCAACAGCGAAAACCGCAAGATATGTTCCATCCGCGCGCCCCAAGCATCCGGCCATTGTTTTTTGAGCGTTTCTATCAACCCTGACGCCACCAGTGACCGGTGAATGGGTGATACCTTGGCGAGCGGGTTATATCCCAGCGGACAAGTTGGGTCGCTGATATCCCAATAGAAATGCGGGACAAGCAAGTTGTTATGCAGCGTGTCGGCCAGATCCCCATGAGGATCGATCAGACAAAAACCGGTGCCCTGCCGGGCGTCCTGATGCATCAGGTTCAAAAGGAGCGTCGATTTGCCAGTCCCTGTTTGTCCTATGATATACAGGTGCTGCAGCCGATCTGCACCAGCAATCGCAAATGGTTGGGCTGGTTTATAGCGCTGATACGCGAGGCCAAGGACGGCCTGGTGCTTGGTGAACATAGAGTGATTGTCGGTCAGCCGTGCTTTGCACGATAGCAGGCTGTTTATCACTCCCAGTGATACCGTGACTGCTTTGTCTGTTTGCCTCTGCACGGCATCATGAAGCCAGAACAGTTCCTTTCCAACCTCTCCTTTCTTTCGGGCGCGCCTGAGCAATCCCGCTTGGACCCGCCCGATTGAAAGGTGATCAAAATGGAAACCAAGACACACACAACGCCAGAAACAATTAACAGCGTCCCGGTCTGCAGAAGTTGCGGCTCCGAACATGTCGCGCGCGACGCTTGGGCCTGCTTCAACCGCGAAAGCGGACTGTGGGAGTTAGAAAACGTCTTTGATGACGAACACTGTCATACCTGCGAAGGGCAAACTAAACTCGATTGGGTGCCAGCGGATGCGGTGCAAAATCTTCGCGTCAGAGCGCTCAATGATCGCTTCAGAACTGAAGGCTTGGGCAATGGCACGGTGCTGTTGACCCAAGGCATTCAAGAAGCTGGTCAGGCGTTTGTCGTCGCTGCGGTAGAGGCGGTGCGGACGTTCAGCGACTTCTCAGAGGACAATGACCCTTGGGGTGAACATGACTTTGGTGCGGTTGAGATTGAAGGTCAGAAAGTCTTTTGGAAGCTGGATTATTATGATCCTTCACTGAAACACGGATCAGAAAACCCCGCCAATGAAGCCCTTACCCATCGCGTGCTGACCATCATGTTGGCAAGTGAGTACTGATGTCGGAGCAAGGCGACGGATATACGCAAGTCGCTCTTCAATGGGTCGATTTCGACATCTCGGTCAAGTATGCCCTTTGCTGGTTATCTGGCCCGATGTCCCATATCGAGCTGCACTGCCATGAGCCCCTGCCGGTGACGGAAACTGGCTACAAATCAATTTTCTTGGCAAAGGGCGTTCTGAAAGATGAAGATGAGGTCTTGTCATTTGTCTCGACGCTTTTGAACGAGGCTGCGCAAAGCGATGCTTGGCGCCAACATTTGGCAGATCGACGGCAACTAAAGTTGTTCTAGGCAAAACACCAAACGCTGCTCCTCGTAGGGGCGGCGTTTTTGACTATGTCAAAAATAGGTTTGCCGAGCTTCCTAACACGCGCCCTAACTATACAAATGCCCGCTTTCGCACCAACAGGTAGAACTGTCGTGTTCGCCTCTGACAAGTAATATGATCCCGATCAATTTACGTGAAGCTAGAGAATCCTTCAGTGGGTATAAACTGAAGTGCGTATTCAATAACGGTTATTCGGCTGCTGCGACCCACAATTTAATAATCAGAGATTACAGATGCTGTCGTTGCCTTGCGTTGCTTGAAGCAAGCCGATTGGTTAAGATTGACGCATGCTGCTCAACCATGAGCTGATTCGACCAAATAAATCTTTTGAGCAAAGAGAAATATTTCAATTTTGTGAACTGGAGAGAAAGCCAATGTCCCTCACACCATCGCCTAAAAATTCGCCCGCCAATGGAAACCGGAAATTCTATGACCACGGCATGGTCCCTGCCGCTCCTTCCTCTTCGTTGTCACTTCTGGTAATTGATGTGCGTCAGTTAAACCTAACCGACGACGAAGCTGCGAGGTTCGAAGAAGCTGTTCAGAGCGCCGCTGTTTCAACGCTAGAAGATATGCGGGACATGGCGGACGCAAAGCTGATCAACTTTTTGTCCACCGCCAAGGGTTTTGCGGTCGAATAGTATGAGAACGTCGAGTTAGCTTGTGAGCACGAAAAATGAGTGGCTTATTTGGGTAGCCGATAACCTGTCGCGAGGTGCCTCCGAAGCTGAGATACTGGTTGCACTTCGCAGCAACGAAGTTAGTGCGCCAGAGCGCATAGTTGAAACAGTGAAAGCCAATCCGCTTTATGGGCTTATCCTACAGCAACGAGGACAACTCAACCGTTGGTCGGAGTTGATGCGGGACTTGGAGAGATTGGAGGCCGCATCAGGCCCGCCGTATAATCTGGCCAGCCGAAGCGCAGCTGTGGATTTTGACTTTGTGGGTCAGTTCGTCAGCAAGAACAGGCCCTTGGTGATTGAGGAATGGGTAAATAGGTGGCCTTGCTACCCAGATTGGTCTTTTGACTTTTTTGGGCAAATCTTAGGCGATACGGTAATTAAGTATCAAGACCGAAGTAATCTTTCAAATCATCTAGAAACCTTCTCGGACAACACGCAAGAGAGTACATTTCGTGACTTCTTAGACGCGATCAGCCTCGGCGAAAAGGACATATATCTGATTGCGCATGACAAAGCTCTCGACCGGATCGCCTTTCGTAACCTGTTGGCTCAGGTTCCTAGCTCTCCGAGCTTCTTCAATGAGAACCTAAGGGATGGGCGTATCTTCCTCTGGATGGGCGCGAGGGGCGCCACAACACACATGCACCGGGACCTCAACAACGGAATCGTCACACAGATACGTGGTCGACGCCGTTTCTCGCTGATACCAAGCCGACAAATGGATCTAGTCTACAACACCTCGGGTTTCGTTAGTGACGTAGACTTTAGCAACCCTGACCTAGACAGATTTCCCAAACTGAAGCAGGCAACGATCATCACTGGTATCTTGGAACCCGGGCAAGCGCTCTTCCTTCCGCTTGGCTGGTGGCACTACTTTGAAGCTCTAGAACCCACAATATCTTTGACTTTCGCCAACGTGCGCAGAGAAAGCTGAGACAGTGAGGTTCCCAAACTCTCAAAACCTCCTCAGCGCGGCAAAACGCCACGATGCCATGTTGACGGGGCGGCCGTCCATGTTCTTTGGAGAAGGTGTCCCGCTTAGTGGTGTACCTCTTTTCGTCAAGCGAGCCTCGGGTCCATATCTTTGGGACATTGACGACAATAAGCTACTTGATTGTGTGTTGGGTTGGGGGTCGGTGGTAATCGGCCATGCGGACCGCCAAATAGATGATGCCGCCATCGCAACGATCAGAGACGGAATCAACCCCACGTTGGTGAGTCCGATTCAGCTTGAGCTTGCCGAGCTCCTTGCAAAAGAGGTTCCGGGCGCTCAGAAATCTGCCTTCTTTAAGACGGGATCAGATGCAACGGACATAGCAGTCCGCATGTCTAGAGCGTTGACAGGCCGGAAGGCAATCGCATGTTGCGGTCTCCACGGTTGGCATGATTGGTCATGCGTAGGCATTAAAGGTGTCCTAAGCGAGGCGGTCGCACACACACATGTACTCCCATTCAACGACCTTGTGACTTGCACGCGGATGATCAAGAATCTAGGCGAGGATTTGGCGTGTGTGATCGCGATGCCGTTCGGCGATGAACTGCCCGATCAAGATTTTTTGTCGGGCCTGCGGGAGGCAGCCCGTTCATCCGGGGCGTTGTTCGTCCTTGATGAAGTGCGTACTTCGTTCCGAATTCACGCACAAGGTGCACAAGGGGAGTACAATTTGGACGCCGACCTCGTTGCAGTTGGAAAGGCTCTGTCCAATGGCTATCCACTTTCAGCGCTGTGCGGCAGCTCCCGATACATGGATGCCATCGCGACGCTTGGCATCACCGTCACTTATTATCGCAGCCCAGTGGCTATGGCGGCAGCGGTGGCGACTGTAAAAAGACTGCTCGAAACCGACGGTCAAAGGCGTCTCTATCTTCTAGGGCAGAGGCTTATAAGAAATGTTCAAGAGTTGTGTGCGGGTCTAAGCGACGCCTTCGTCTTTTCGGGCCATCCATCCATGCCGTCTCCACAGTTCATGGGCCTGAATGAGAGGGCTCAGAGAAAATGCCGCGAGTTTCTGAGCTACGACATGTTGCGCCAAGGTGTCTTGACACCCGCAGTACACCACTGGTTTCTTGCGACGAGCATGTCTGAGAGTGACATTGACTATTTGTCTGAGGTGACGGCAAATTCCATCCGGCACGTTGTAGATCGGACCAACGGCCTCACAGAATTTACTTGATGGCCAAGTACGGCCGTTGTGGGTGTGCCGAACGTATCGCTCAGAAGAAAAGGCTTGAAGCATCTGTTTACAGACGCTGCTCCTAGTCGGAGCAGCGTTTTTGTTGTGCAACAGTTGTGCACTGAAAGACTAGCCTGATATTCCCGTCAAAACGTAGACAGCCTTGGGAAGGTTCAGCCGCCCATCCCTTGGTTGTACAGCATCAGTCGCACCTGCTGCACAGCCAATCAGAAATTATGCACGGATGAACACATTGGGTTTATATGTGCGTTTGTCAGCGGAACACGCCAGATGTTCCGATCACAATACGCCGCATATCAATCGCATGTGCGTCCCTTGCATTGCAACATACTCACCGTATCACCCTCCATGATATCCTGCCTACTAGGATGTCCTTGTCCCCCACCATAGACTGAGGCTCTAGACGTTTAACAATTAAGCAAAAGTCTATGAGAACCCAATTCTCTGCTGATCTGCGTCTTGCTCGCAGAAAGGCGGGTTATACCCAAGCGGATGTGGCCGCTTTGCTTTGTGACCATCAATCGGTTGTTTCAGAGCTAGAAGCCGGGACCAGACGTCCTGACCTCACCCAAATTATTACCCTGTCGCTGATCTATGGGCGCTCGTTTGAAACGTTCTTCGCGGACGTGATGGATGACTGCACCAGGCGGCTAAAACGGCGGTTGCGGCACCTGCCTGCCAATGTGCGTGACACTGCGCATACGTTTAACCGTGCTGCGTCGCTGAAAACACTACATGAGCGACTAGCTAACCCCATACCCCATGGCAGCGCTTAGTGTGCTGGCCATCGCCGTGGCCTCTGGCAAAGTCGGCTATGTCTATCTGTCTGGTGGCAAGCTGCAGGACTGGGGCATTGCTCTGAAAGCCACACGATCAAACAGTGACCTTGTTGGTTATGCGCAAGAGCTGATCAACGAACTGAAGCCTGATGTGGTGGTCACAGAGAAGCGCACAACTGGTTGCCGCAAAGGACAACGCACGAAGATGCTTATCCGAGCCATTGCGGAGCTGGCGAGCCACAACCCTGTTTTAGATGTCTCGGTACAGCGTCCACGCAGCTTCCCATCGAAGTATGAAGAAGCGGAGGCCTTGGCGATGGAATACCCCGAGATCGAAGGGTATCTGCCTACGCGCAAACGACGCATCTTTGATTTTGAACCCCGCAGCATGGTACTGTTTGAGGCGCTAGCTCTTGCAAACGAGGTCATAAAAGGACCTCCGACAAGGTTAGCTGCGGCGATGGGGTAGCCTCGCATAATGTTAGTTCTTTCAAAAATCGCTCAATAAAGGGCGATTTTTGGATTTTTAACCAACTCTACTGCGCGAAATCATTGCGAAATTCACCGCAGTCACGCCCAGCCGTATGTCTCTCTGGACGTCATATCAGCCATTCGAACACATCGACTCCGAACGGTGCTCCCGCTGAATCAGCGTCGTCATCAAATACATTCCACAGACTTCTACCGCCTGCCTCTATGTGGCCGCTGGTTTTTGAAGACTCACCGGACACAGACGAACCAGTGTCGCTATTCTGGTAACGCAATATGATGGAAAGAGCAGCCTCGGCGTAAGCGTCAACAGCGTCGAACAAATTTGAAGAGTGGTGCGGATTGCCGTCATCTCTGAGCAAATTGCCGAAAAATACAAATGAATCAGCATCGTCTTCAATTTCTTCATCCATCACCGGTATAACGGCGGTATCGAGTGGATAGCCAACCCCATTACCGTCAATCACTACAGATTTATCCGACGGACTGGCAAAACAAGTCGTTGCGAACGGACCCATCTCTATCGGTGATCCATCCGCTAAGACATCAACCTTCACTGCTTTATCCGGTGATGTGGTTGCAATGTCTGTAGCTGCCTCTGGTGCAATATCTTGCACCAGCAAACGGTTCGCTTGTGAAGTAGCAGCGGCTGGCGCGACAACATCAATGAAGACTGAGCCTGTCGAACTTACACCGCCATAGTCAGTTACGGTGTACACCATTTCAACAACCCCGGTGTAGTTGTCCAGCGCTTCGTATTGGATCTTGCCATCGATAAACTGCAGGCTTTGCGCAATGGTTGGGGCTACGTTTGAAATGTACATCCCAACACCATCCGGGTGGCTGTCATTGGCAATCGCATCAATGAGGATCGTGCCACCGGATACAACCGTCACAAAGTCATCAACCACAATCGGCGCACCGTCCTGCACCGCAGCAACCTCGACCTGGACCGACGCAGTTGCTGTCCCACCAGCGCCGTCTGAAACCTCGTAGGTGATCGTATCCGGACCACTGAACCCAGCGTTCGGCACATAGCGGATAGCTCCACCTTCGATCACGGCACTGCCGTTCGCAGATGATGTCACAGATGTGATTATGAGTGTCCCGCCACCTGCATCATCGTTTGCCAACACATCAATCAGAACCGATCCATTCTCGTCGACAGATGCCGCGTCATCATTGGCAATTGGACCGCTGTTTGCGGCGACTACATCGATGAAGACTGAGCCCGTTGAAGTTGTGCCGCCGAAGTCGGACACGGTGTACACCATCTCAACCACCCCGGTGTAGTTGTCCAGCGCCTCGTAAAGGATTTTGCCGTCCACAAATTGCAGGCTTTTGGCAAACGTGGGGGCGATATTCGCGATGTAGATCCCATCACCATCAGGATCGCTGTCATTGGCAAGCGCATCAATGAGGATCGTGCCGCCAGACACAACCGTTACGAAATCATCGACCACGATCGGCGCACCAGCTGGGACTGCGGCGGCGACATCCACCTGAACGGATGCTGTCGCAGTGCCACCCTCACCATCAGACACGGTGTATGTGATCGTGTCCGAGCCGCTGAACCCTGCGTTGGGGGTATAACGGATGGAACCACCTTCAATCACCGCACTGCCGTTTGCAGACGCGGTTACGGAAGTGATCGTGAGTGTATCCCCATCCGGATCAGTGTCATTGCTTAACACGTCGATAAGAACGCTCGCATCCTGATCGACGCTCGCGTTGTCGTCCGCCGCGACCGGTGCGCTATTGGGAGGAGCGACTGGATTGACGGTAATCTGAACACTCGCCGTTGCAGAACCGCCCTGCCCATCACTTATGGTGTAGATCAGCGTCTCATCACCAGTGAACCCCACGTCCGGGACATAGCGCAACTGATTGCCTTCGATGGCAACGGCGCCATTTGCCGCCGGATCAACCGACGTGATCATCAGCGCATCGCCGTCCGCATCGGTATCGTTCGCAAGGACATCAATCAAAACGGCCTGATTCGTTACAATGGATGCTGTGTCACTGTTTGCAATCGGCCCAGTATTTACTGGAACCACGGTCACGTTAACGGTCCCGGTAGACTGGATTTGACCATCACTGAGAGTATAGGTGATAACAACGTCAGAGGAGGCAACGTTGACGGACTCATACTGAAGCTTGCCATTCACTACATTGACGGTCCCACCGCCCGACACCGTGGCATTCGTGATGTAAAATGAGTCGCCTTCAGGATCGCTATCATTTGCGATTGCATCAATGATGATGGTTTCACCGCCATCGACTATTGCAGTATCAGCTACGGCGACGGGTGCATCATTTACGGCTGTCACATCAATACGTACAGCGGATGACGCAAGACCACCTTGTCCGTCAGAAATGGTATATGTGATTGTCGCAAGGCCATTGAAATCAGCATCGGGTGTAAAGCGGATTTGTCCAGCTTCGAGTACGGCTGTTCCATTGATTGCGCTATCAACAGACATCAAAGCAATCGTGCCACCATCGGTGTCAGTGTCATTGCTCACAACATCAATCAGGATGTCCTGATCTTCTGCAACCATCACCACATCCGCTAGTGCGATAGGATCTTCATTGACCGGGTTAACTGTGATTTCGACGGTTGTGCTGGCACTACCGCCACGTCCATCTTCAACTGTGTATGTGACTGAATCCGTCCCGTTGAAATCGGGGGTTGGCGTGTAACGCAGTTGATTGCCTTCAATGACAACCGTACCATTCGCGGCAGCAGCAACGCTCACAATTGTCAGGTCATCGCCGTTGTTGTCAGTGTCATTCGCCGTCACGTCGATCAGAACACTACTATCTTCATCGACAACGGCTGTATCAGCTACCGCTACAGGTGCTTCGTTGGCTTCGACAACTGTTATATTAGCCGTGCCGGTGGCCGTGCCGCCAGCACCATCACTGACTTGGTAGGTAATCGTTTCAACACCAGCAAAGCCAGGATCAGGTATGTACCGCAACTGGCCATTCTCAATCGAGACAGTCCCGTTTGTTGCTCCCGTCGCCGATACCAGAACAAGTGCATCGCCATCTACGTCAGTATCATTGGTGAGAGGGTCGATGAGTATACTGCCGTCTTCTTCCATCATGACGCTGTCATCAGCGGTCACAGGCGCATCGTTTTCGGAGGTCACGGTGACGGTGACGACACCATTTGCAACACCACCACGGCCATCAACTGCCGTGTAGGTAAGTGTTTCTGTACCATTGAAATCGTCGTTTGGAGTGTAAAGAATTTGCCCGTCCACAACAGTAGCTGCACCAAAAGCGGCCCCTATTACATCGGTAACTGTCAAAATATCACCATCAGGATCGCTGTCATTGGCAAGTACGTCGACCAAAATGGTGCCGTCTTCTAACACGGTCGCTGCATCATCAGTGGCTGTAGGTGCAAGATTGTCATCCCCTGAGTCAGTGACTGGTGTTGTCGCGATCAGCCAATCATCCAAGTTCACTCCCAGCAGAGTCACCCGATCATATTCATGGTTATAGACATACAGTCCTCTTGCACCGTATTGGACTGTAACGCCTTCCGAGTTCTCACTGATCGTGATCCCGTTCGACAGTTCATTTGGATTGAATATGGCGCCATTGATCTCAAGAACGTCATTGTAGATGTCGAAATCTGTGACAGTGTCTTCATCGCTTTCAGACGCAAGCCGGACGATGTCCTGACCGCCGCCAAGAGTGAGCGTATCGTCGCCGCTGCCACCTATGACAATATCATCACCGTCTCGAGCATCAATAATATCGGCACCATACCCACCGTCCAAGATATTGGCTTCACCACTGCCGGTAATGACGTTGTTTAGATTGTTTCCGACAGCGTTCTCAATGCTCGTAAGTGTTGCGATATTTTCGCCTTCTCCTGTCGTACCAGCACTTAAATCAATCGCGTTAATGTAGCCCCGTCGTGATATGTCAATGGTGTCTGATCCTTCACCACCGTCTACGACGTCATTTCCCTCAGAGATAAAGAGGCTATCATCACCGATGCCACCAAATATTTTATCAACGCCAGCTGATAGTCCATGGATGCTGTCATCGCCGGCGCCACCATAGAGCTCATTATCCCCGTCATGATCGTCTATTCTGTCATTGCCGAGGCCGCCATACACAACGTCATCCCCGTATGAACCGTTAAGACGATTGTCCTCATCGTTGCCGATAATGAGATCGTTTCCTCTCGTGCCAACAACATTTTCAATATTCTTCAGCGTCTCATTGGCAAAGACACCACCCCAACTAATTGTTTCTGAGACTAGGTCGATAACTGCGTCTGTGGTGCTCTCTCTAGGTTCCGTTGGCAGGGTGGTCGTCGTGGACAAGTAAATCGTATCGCTTCCATCTCCGCCGTCGTAAAAATCATACCCCTCACCAGCATACAGATAGTCATCTCCGTCTCCGCCGTAGACTACGTCGTCACCATAGGAACTATAAATTGTGTCATCGCCGCTACCGCCATACAGCTCATCGTTACCGTACCCACCACTAATATAGTCATGCCCTTCATTGCCAAAAATAATGTCATCTCCGGTTCCAGGGTCTCCGTACCACCCATTGTAGGAACCCGTCCCTATCTCATCATTTCCTGCCCCACCAAAGACGACAAAGCTTCCTTCTCCCAGATCAACAACATCATCACCGGAACCAGCACGAATAACGTCGTCTCCGCCACCTGATCGAATACCGTCATTTCCTGCGCCGCCATCAAGAAACTCTGATGTTTCGGTTCCATTAATTACATCGTTTCCACTCGCACCGGCTTGGCGCTGAGCAGCGACCAACTGCCATGCCTCCAAGGAGATCCCTTGCAGCACAATCGCATCATCTATGCCATATTGAACGAACGTATCGCCGTTTATCTCCTCGATCGTAACGCCAGAGGGCGGATTGTTAGGGTCAATGAATAATTCATCAATGATGACGACAGAACGCGCGATGTCGAAATTTGCAACGGACGTCATGTCCGCCCCATCAGCATTGCTATGGACCCAAACCACGTCATTGGTCAGATGTAGGGCATCAGGATCGCTAGCCACGCCATCAAAAACCAGCGTTACGTCAGCAGTTTTTTCTATCCCGGTGGAGTCCGTTGCGCTGTAGCTGAAAGACTGTGTCAGTGTTTCTCCAACATCAAGTCCAGCAAACGCACCTTGTTGATCGATCTGAAGTAGACCATTTGCCAGGATACTCAATTTAAGTCCGGACGAGAACTGAACGGTGTCACCAGCAGAAACAGTCGCCCCGTTGATTGATAAAACGTTAATTGGATCAGCATTGAAGCGCAGGTCATTCGCTACAAGACTGATGGTTGCGTCCGCACCCTCTTCAATTCGAAAATAGTCATCAACGACATCAAACTCATTCAGCAGTGGCGAAACCAGGTCTGCATA
>CAYZKE010000002.1:0-19051 GCA_964478505.1 uncultured Loktanella sp. | reverse complement strand
TGGTCAGCGAACTGCAGAAACTCCACGTCGTCATGAACTGTATTTGATCTGCCGCTAAACGTATCAATCCTGACCCCACCGTCGACAAGTGTGAGTGTAACGTCTTCAAGATCACGCGAAATCTGCACTGTGTCGATCCCAGTGCCACCAAAGATCGTGTTGTTCCCGTAAGCTCCAATGAGTATATCGTCACCGCCTCCACCATAGAGGAGGTCATCACCAAAGCGTCCATCAAGCACGTTGTTCGCGTTATCTCCGTAGATAACATCATCTCCGCCATCGGTTGTGATGTTTTCAATACCGCTCAGGGTTATCTGCCCTTCGATTCCGGAGCTAAGTACCGTACCGGCGACCAAATCGACTATGAGGGTGTGTTCAGGTTGGTCAGCAGCGTAAATTGTAAGGGAATCTGTTCCTGCTTCGCCGTATAGAAAATCACTGCCAAACTTATCTGGCTCACCAATGAATTCGGTGTTTATCCAGAAGTAGTCGTTCCCTTCCCCTCCGTAGAAGGTGTCATCTAGCCCCCGCCAAGACCCCAGCTCGTCGTCCCCATCTCCACCGAAGAGGGTATTTGTGCCTCCGGAATAGACAATAAGCTGATCATCTCCATTGCCTCCGTGTAGCGTATTGTCGCCTAGCGTTACTTCGAGCCGATCGTTCCCGTCGCCACCCCAGAAGGTATGACCGCCATCCCTGCCCTTGATAATGTCGTCGAAGCTCGAACCAACAACATTTTCAATTGATTCAAATTCGTCTCCATACCCATCGCTATTTATGTGTTCATCAAGGTCCAAAATTTGGCCGTTAATAGTACCCTCTAATGCTACCCATACGTAAGAGTTCGAGCCAGCGTACGAAACGGTGTCGATACCGCTTCCACCGTCAAGGTAGTCAGCGCCAGCACCACCGATGAGAAGGTCATCACCCGCACCACCAAATAGTCGATCTTCTCCTAGCCCGCCACTAACGCTATTCGCGTCTGTGGTGCCGTAGATTTCATCGTCAAAATCTTCAGGGTTTTGGTCACCCTCCAGAAAATCAACTACAGTTGAGCGTTCACTCTCAAACGCATTGACGGCTGAGAATGCGTTTTCGCTAAGCGTCCCGTTGGTGAACTCAAGGCCGTTTGTAGCGGGGTCAAGAACTGAGTTGGTCCAATCAAGTGTTCCATCATCAAACTGTACAGTGAAGGGTGAATTGATAACTGCTAGTGTCGATGCCAAAGGGCTGTTGTCTGGATTGCGATTAAACGCTCCTACGACGTTTTCAACAGTGAAGGTGCTGCCTGTCGCATTAATCATGATCTCGTAACTGCCGACTGTCCTGTAAAAGTCGAGCGTCTTGACATCTGGATCCTCAAACCAACTGATAAAGATCGGATCAAAGCTCAGTACGCTGCTGCCGAGATAAATCTCTTCAAATTCATAGGTAATGGTAACATCTGATCGATTGAGACCTTCAAACACGACAAGATCGACAAAGCTGCCATCACCGGCCACCAAGTCATGCCCTATCAAACTGAGGTTTTCTGGATCAGAGGTATCCTCCGACAAACGAATAGTCAGATTGTCCTCAAAGTTGTTGATATTCGTCGTTGTCGCGGTGGCCAGATACAAGTCGTCACCTGCACCACCGTGATAGACATCAGTACCGCCAGAGTACAAAAAGACATCTGCCCCGGCACCGCCATACATAACGTCATCGCCCTCAGCATCATAAGCCATGACTTGTGCCAGGTATTCGTCTGGCGTCTGCCCTTCGGCAAAGCGCCCATCAGCCCCCCGATCATAAAGCCAGTCCGCGCCATCGCCACCGTGAATGATGTCATTCCCCAGGCCGCCGTGGAGGTCATCATGGCCTGCGCCGCCGTCTATCGTATCAGCGTCACCACCAGCATAGACTGTATTGTTGCCGTCGCTGCCGACAACCGAGTCAGCGTAACTTGTACCAACGACATCATCGAAATTGACAATCTCAAGGCGCTCGTCACCCGACAGCACTTCGCCATTCTCATACACCGGAGGTAACTCTGGGTCAGGCCCACCTTCGGGTATGATTTCAGCACCTTGCAACGCGACGGCTACACCCTGCTCCATGGGAGCAAAATCTAGTAGATCACCACGCTCAAAGCTCTCAAATCCATCAATAATTTGGATTGGGTTACCTTTGAGCTCCGGCAAAAGCGTATCAAGCCGAATTGTATCGCCAAACTTGGTTCCGATAAGGGCTTCGATATTTGAAATGGTGAGTGGTTCGAGGTAGCCGTCAATCACTGACGACAGTACAACTTCACCGCCTTCAAAAGACAATTGTACTGCACCAAGCTGTTGATCATAGGCCTCAAATGAAAGTGCGTCGATGCCTTCGCCACCATCTATTGCGAGATCGTTACTAAGGCGGTTGAGCTCGAAGATATCATTGTGTTTTGAGCCAACGATTGTCTCTATTCCAAACAAAAGATCGGCGAAAATAAAATCAAATAATAGACTTGGTTCGAGCCATCCGACCGAGCCGATATAACTCTTTGCGATCGCATTTCCATTTGGCACCTCAAGGTCAAAAGCGTCAAAGACCGAAAAGCGGAGCCCAAAATTCATGTAGCGATAATCTACCGTATCATTCTCACCATCTCGCTCACCAACAAAGTTTTCACCACCGTCGATAATGTCGCGACCAGCTCCGCCGAAGATCGTGTCACTTCCGCGTCCACCATGAATAACATCATCGCCGACTGACGCCCCGTGGATGCCATCATCACCAAGCTCGCCAAGGATATCGCCCGCGTTGTTCGTACCGATTGCTAGCTTTCCACCAATACCAAGTGATTTTTCGGCCAACGCGACGGTCGACGCAATCTCCCCCATATCTTCAAAAAATGGTATAATCTGCCCCAAAAGCCTTAGAAAGCTGCTGGAATAGGTTGCTGTCAGCGAGGGGATTAAACCGTATGACTGAGCCAGAAATAACTCCGTATCCTCTATCAGGTCGACTACCGAAGAGAGATTTTCTCCAAGTACGCCATCGTTACCTGCACCATCAAGCGCATCAATTGCTTCCGCAATACTATCCCAAGGGCTGCGCGCATTGGCAGTTATTATTCCCACATCTGCAAAAGCCTGCGTCAGAGCAAGTAAGTCATAGGTAGTTGCATTTTGGTAAGTTGCGCTGTCTGGATCAAGCGTCATAGTCATCGTCTGACCATCAGCGCCATCAGCAGCGTAGTTGTCACTTTCAAAGTGTAAGATATCACGGTAATAAAAACTAGGCTCATTCAGTAGTGCAAAGAATGGTGTCCCAGCCCAGCCTCCAATATCAGCACCAATCCCATGCGGGCCTTCGCCAAGATTGAACCAAAGTGGTGCCGCGCCTTTTTGCCCGTCTTCATGCCCAAGATGAAAAAGAGACGGAAACGGGTTAGATGCTCCCTGATCCTTTACTGTCTCTAGAATAGCGTGTGCGATGCGATCTGAGGCTTGTGTCGTGCTGATGGGAAAATTTGCGTCTTCACCAAAACGTATTCTGAATTGGGCGTCATTGTATTCACGACCCATGATGCCAAACGCTGTTTGTTCATCGCTAAAGCCGTTGGCGTTCAGATTAACGGAGCGTGCACCCTCTAGAAAAACCCAGGTGAACTCGTCGATACCATCAACAACATCGCTAGGGCGATTTTGGTTGCTTGTATCAATTTCTGCGTAAATGCCGTTCGTGTCTTTAACGCTGATAAACTCGATAATTAGAGAATAGCTATCGAAGAACCCGATAAGGCCAGAGCCATCTTCAGAAGTTTCCCTACTATTAACTAGGCCACTATTTCGGCTAAAAATCTCCGTCATGTATGCGATGGTATCGATCGCACTAGGGCCGGGTGGGACCGCAGACGGAAGTCTGCCCGCAGCCACCTCTAGGCGTATATCGTCCAAAACATGATCTACGCTCTGAGATGTTGATGGAGATCCGCTAGTTGGATTGGCTAAATTTTCATAAACTATCTGTAGTAGCTTGATCTGCCACTCGTCTAAATGAAGGGTATTCAACTACTTACTCCCTTTGCTTTCAGGAAAGACTTTGAGTGAGCCAAACATCATCTCGAGTCTTTCAAAAACTTCGTCAATTTCTGAGAACGCAACGGGGGCGTTGTTGCATCGGAACTCGCCTTCCTCAGGTATGCATCTGAAACTATCGATATCGCGCATCCAAACATCAAGAAGACGAATATGCGGTTTTTCATTGCCCATATCTTCCGCAAAGTTCGCAGTATAGAAAGCACAAAGTGGTTCTTTGCAGAAACCGTAAATTAGGCGGTCATTGAAGATAGGCTGCTTCGAAAGAATACTATAACTATCTGGTTCTCCGTCGTTTGGGGCTGGCGTGTAGCGTAGCAACCAAAAATCATTGTTGAATGATGGAAGTAAATCAGGGAAAACCTCTTCAAAGGAAAGGGCCACATCGTGCGAGCTAACATCAAGCCAGGCGAACCTTTCAATGCGAAAACCAGAGCCGCTGCTTGCAGTATAGAGCCGTACTGAGGCTCCTGAGAGTAAACTGCCATGTGTTTCTCTTAGAATTGCAGGAAAGTTCGCATCAAGGTCAAAAAACCTAAGTAAATGGCTGCTAGAATATCCCAGTCGAAGCGATACAGGATGATACCCAAATGACCGGATTACACGCCCGTCGTTCTCTTCGTAAAATTGCCCCCTCGGAACGCTATATGCAGCGTTTACGGGTTCTTGAAGTGTTTGCGGCAGAGGCAAGTAATAGATCTCTGATCCGAGAGCAAAGGTCGCATACCCTTCAGGAAACTGATCACAGTCTTCAATCGCACAAAGCTCTTCCCAGCTTTGAACACCATCCAAACGATCTGCAATGTCACTCCAATGCCCCTCGGCAGTTGCAGAAATAGCCGTGCAGAGGAAAGCCAATGCCGTTGAGATAAGCATACGAAGAAACCCCATCATAAATTCACTCCACTTCTCGCAACGCCAGAAAGAACAACAGACCACGCACCAAGCTTGCTGGACTAAATCGCAACCAATCGACCAACATACAGGAACAATTTTCCATGCCATCCGTACATAGACGGCGCCGGTGCAAATGGCTGCTCAAAAGAGATTCGCACCAATTCTGAATTATGATGCTTACTAAGAGAACGCTCCCACCAAGGTCCCAAAAACTAAAGCAAGCAATATCCCCATGGTTGAAATACTTGTACGCCTGATTTTACAGGTTGTACTGTCAGCAAGCAAAAATCAATACCCCTCTGAGACGTCTTGCCATATTTCTATTGGGATTACTCCACGAGGCTGACATACGTGCTTAGGTTGAGTGCTGGAGCCACCAAGTTATTATGGCAAGTGTCGTATTCCATTCAAATTTTCGCCTTATTTGTGAGTGACGGTCACTCTGCACACTCAATAAGTGTATTTTGGATTTATTTTCACGAGGAGAATTTTTCATGAAATCATATGAAACCGCCCGCAATCTTTTCAGCTTTCTTGGCTTTTGCGCCGGAGCGCTTATCGCCGTTGGCGTCATTGTCGCCCTGCTAGGTGGATCTGCAACCCAGTCGTTTGGGCGCAATGCAGGGGTAGCCCAATTCGTCATAGGTGCAATGCCAGGCATCCTAATTGCAGCCGTGGGTGTCTTCGGGCAAGCGATGGTGCAGATGGGGCGAGCTTCGGTTGATACGGCAGAATTTTCCCAGCAATCGCTTAATGTCTCCCGGCAGCATATGGAGTTGTCCAAGCAGCTTCTGGAACAAGGTAGAACCGCCGCTGCGTCATTTGCTTCGATCAGCGCGCAGCGGCCAGTTGCCACAACTGGCTCACAAGCCAGCGGGCCGGAGCAGGGGGCCAGCTACGCCAACCAGCCAGCACCAACCGTTGGTGCGGCAAAATCTGTCGATGGACCAGCGGCTATCGCGGACTCGGCCGCTACTTCTTTAAATGCCATCACAAAAGAAGAGCAGATACCACTCACACCTTTGGCAACTGATATCGTTTACAAAGACGGAAAATATGTCGTGGCGGGTAAACCGTTCTGGTCCAAAGACGAAGCGACAGAGTATCAAAAATCGCTGGCTCCAATCGGAGCAAAATGACCCCCATACAGACCCCCAATCCCTATGGGGGTCATGTATGGGTACCAGGGCTGAACATGCTGCTTCATTTCAGAACAAAATTAGCTTTTCAGCTGCGTGACTTCACCTGCTCTCGCAGCTGAATATCCCCACCCTCCCATGCATTACATTCCCTTATCCCGACCCTGACTTCCCAAGGAAAATCCCACCACCATGCGCGTCTCAGTCAAACATGAAACCGTCAGAAGAGGCGCAATTTTCAAGAAGACCTTCTATGAAGTCCGGGTCACTGTTCTGCTGACACATGAAGAGAGCCAGATCGTCAGGCAACGCAGCTTGCTTGAAACAAAACTGATGGATCGGCGACCGGCCAATGCCAAAGTCGATGACCGCGACAGCAAGTTTGAACTATTCGTCAAAGACATCATGAACGGCAAAACGGATCGGTTTCTCTGCGCGACTCCATCGGATGCCAAGCGATACGAAGAGCGGATGTTGGATACGTTGTCGCAACTGAAACTCTGGATCAGCGACAACGCTGAAACCAGCGAAGGCATCGTGGTGGAGTTCTGATGAACGGCAACCTTTCCGACCAGGTCTCAGGGCTGGTGATCAGCGTAATCATCGTCGGCGTGCTCTTGACCGCTGCACTGATGGTCACACCGTTCTTCTTGCTTGGTGCTGCGGCCTATGTGGGCGGGCGGCTATATCTAGAAAGTCCAGCGCGGGCTGAGCGGCTGGCAAAAGAAGAGACCATGCGGCTCTATCAGCATGCGATGTCAGGTCGTGTGCAACTCAGTGATCGCGAGGTTGACCTTGCTCTATCTGCTCACTGGCCAGCCGCGACGCCTGATCAACTGCAGATGCAACTCTTGGGTGTGGGTCGGTCGCTGTTCGCTGCTGAAGGTCTGAGCCCTGATATTCCCCCGCCGCCGGTGCTGTGCAACACGGTGGAAGGTGGCCGCTACCGCGATCTGCTGGCGAAGCAAGGACAAGCCCGCAATGACCCCCAGATGCTCAAAGCAGCGCTGGATGTCATTTCGCAGGCCCTGGCCCCTATAGCCAAAGCAGCACCTCCCATGAATGGCGACGTGCTGGTTTCTGTCTCGCAGTTTCTGACCCCACACAACATGGTCGTTGATCAAATTGTCACCCCGTTCTTCCAGGACAACGGATACAACCACTTCAAAGACCTGCGGCAGCAGTTGGATAACAACCTGCGCCAAACACATCGCACCAGCCCCGTCTTCCCCCGCGACTATCGCGGTGATGATGCTGTGGACACGTATCTGAAAGGCACCTTGTTGCGCGATCTGTTTGATCTGCGCACACCGTTCGAGATCTCCGAAGAGCTGAGGTTCGAGCATATGCATATGGTGGCAGGCAGTGGCCACGGCAAAACCCAGACTTTGCAGTATCTAATTGCCAAAGACTTGCCAGACGTCGCGGCAGGCGCAAAGTCGGTGGTCGTGATCGACAGCCAGGGCGATTTGATCGGCAACATTCTGCGGGCCAAAGTGTTGGAACCTGAAGACATCATTCTGATCAATCCAGAGGACATTGCCTATCCGGTATCTTTGAACCTCTTTTCGGTGGGCCAGGAACGCCTCGATGCATACTCCCCGCTGGAGCGCGAACGGCTGACCAACTCGATCATCGAGCTCTATGATTTTGTGTTGGGGTCGCTGCTTTCAGCAGGGATGACTGCCAAACAAAGCGTGGTTTTCAGGTACGTCACGCGCCTAATGTTCCATATCCCTGATGCGACCATTCATACACTGTGCGATCTGATGGAAGCGGGAGGCACGGCTAAATACCAGGAACATATAGCCAAACTTGAAGGCACACCCCGTCGTTTCTTCGAGACAGAATTCGAAAGCAAGGAATTTGCCGCAACCAAAACCCAGGTTCTGCGCCGCCTCTACGGTGTCCTCGAAAACCAAACATTTGAACGGATGTTCGCCAACCCGCAATCCAAGTTTGACATGTTCAGCGAGTTAAACGCGGGCAAGCTCATTTTGATCAACACCAGCAAGTCACTATTGAAGGAACAAGGCACAGAAATCTTCGGCCGCTTCTTCATTGCGCTGATCGCGCAGGCCGCCCAAGAGCGGGCCGTTTTGCGCCAGCAGGATCGGTTGCCTGCCATGATCTACATTGACGAGGCCCAGGATTATTTCGACGCCAACATCGGCGTGATTCTCTCACAGGCGCGGAAATACCGCGTTGGCATGGTTATGGCCCACCAATACCTTGGACAGCTCTCTAGTGGCCTGTCTGAGGCCTTTGAGGCCAACACCTCGATCAAGTTAGCTGGCGGTGTTTCGGCTCGCGACGCCCGGACCTTGGCCAGCCAAATGCACGCCACGCCCGAGCTGATCCAACAGCAACCCAAAGGCTCATTTGCTACCTATTTGCGCGGATTGACCGACAAAGCGGTGCCGATTGCCTTTCCATTCTTCGAACTGGAAAATCTGCCGCGTACAACAAAAGAGGAACGTGCGGCGATCCTGCAACACAGCCGCGATACCTACGCACAACCATGGGAACACAAGGCAGAACATAGCGAGCCAAAGCACGAAGAGGCTGAAATCCTGCCGCCAAAAAACGATGATGATGACCCACTCGCGCCTTCCCCGGAGTTGTAGCGGGGTGGCAATCTGGGCGTATGAAACATATACTCGCATCGCCCCAACGCATCAAAACTGATATTCGCCCGACATCGCGTGAACTGCTCTGGTTTGCGCATATGGATCGACATGGGCCACAGTCATCAGAATTCTTGTATGAATGCACCCGAGACAGCCATCGTTGCCGCGACACGGCCCTGCGCCGCTTGCAGGCATTACGAGAGGCCGGATACCTCCGGCTTCCACCGCAACAACGCCATATCGCCAAGGCTGATTTCAACCCCTATGTTTACGATCTCACCAAACTGGGCTGGGAAGTACTGGCTGACTATCACGACCTGGAACGTCACTGCCGCCCGACTGGTCACTGGTGGCACGGTTGTTGGGTTTCAGCAGTCACAAGCGCGATTGAGATCATCGCCACACGGGCAGGCCTCACCTACATCCCCGCAGCCAGAATCCTTGCGATCAAGGGTTCGGATATTGCCATTCCAGTTGGTGGGTCGACACTGATCCCTGATCAGCTTTTTGCGATAAAATACCCCGACGGTTATCGAACCTTTGCTTTAGAAGTGGATCGTGGCACCGAGCCGGTGCAGTCAACTGCGGCGCGAAAGTCGCTACAGCGGTCGGTAGCGCAATACAAACAGATGTTCAGCGAACAGATCTACAAGTCGCACTATGGGCTAAAGAGCAACATGGTCGTGTTGTGGGTGCTTAACAGCTCCAAACGGCGAGAGCAGTTTCAGACAATCGTAGGGCAGCATGATAAGCGGTTTACGACATGCGATTTAGAACTCGGATTTCCGAGGTGGTGTGAGCTTGAAGTTTTAGCTGCACGGTTTGCACTGGCCTAAACAGCAACAAGCGTACTTTCGCTACAATAAATGGGAGCGGCCGATACGGGTGAAAACAATGACCACCCACCGTTGCCTTCACTAACTACCCAGTCTAGACTCGAAATAGCATCAGCGGCCTGCAATCAACCAAGTGTTGTGTCACCTGCGACACCTGCGAGAAGGTTACTTTCAACTCGCCCCGCCACATGCTGTTACGGAATTGCGAAATTCTCATGACGTTGGGAATGCGAGATTGTAGGTCGTTGATGCACACATGTCTTTAAAGCCCTTTGCCAACCTACGACAGATTGCCTTCGCACTTCGCCGAAATTATCGGAAAAGGTTTATCTACATTGCCTATGGACTTGCTCCGGGCGCTCGATACAAAGAATTTACCATCCCAAAGAAGAATGGTGGGACAAGACGCATTTGCGCACCTCGAATTGCACTTCTCAAACTACAGCGAGAAATCCTTCGCCTGCTAGAGAGCGATTATCGCCCTCGTGCCCATGTTCATGGATTTATCGGTGGCCATAACCGCAGTATCGTGAGCAACGCCCGGCAGCATGTCGGCAAGCGTTGGGTTCTCAATATTGACCTCGAAGATTACTTCGAAACAATTCACTTTGGGCGCGTTCGCGGGCGTTTGATGGCCCCACCCTATGACTATCCCGGAGAGATTGCGCAGTTCATCGCGCACATTGCGTGCTTTCAAACTGAAAAAGAGGTCGATGGCAGCATCCGAACGACTCATGTGTTGATGCCGGGTGGTGCACTTTCGCCAATTCTAGCAAATATCGTTTCGGATAAACTCGATGCTGAATTGGCTCGGTTTTGCAGGCAACTTGGTTGCACCTACACGCGATACGCCGATGACATAACTATCTCCTCCAATCGCAGGACATTTCCCGCACGAATTGGGCGTTTTGCAAATCCCGACAGCAATGATGAGTTCATTCTTTCCGATACCTTTCAGCAAATGATTGAGGACAACGGATTTAGAATTAACCATGCAAAGACGCGCCTTCTGGGCCTCGCCTTTCAACAGGAAGTCACAGGCCTGGTTGTGAATGAAAAGGTCAACGTTAAGCGCAAATTTGTTCGAGATGTCCGGGCGATGCTTCATGACTGGGACTTCAATGGATATGCGACAGCATCTGCGCGGCATTTCAACGAGAAGCGCCCAGATAGAGGCCGGCTACCGGAACAGGAGGCCACGAACTTCGAATGGGTGGTGCGAGGGAAGATTGAGTTCATTCGGCAGGTGAAAGGCTCCACCGATCAGGTTTTCCGCGGCCTAGCCGCGAGATTCAACGCACTGTGTTCAGGTCAACACTTTTCGATTCCGTTGGTCGAGGATAGCGACGTCTTAAACGCAGCCGTTTGGTATCTCGAAAATGACACAGATGGCGGATCAGTGGGCACTTGTTTCGCCATCGCCGAGAACCTTTTTGTAACCTGCGCGCATTGCCTTGGACCAAACTTACGCATCTTCCCGCGACAAAGACCGGCGTTCGCAATGGAAGCGGACGAGGTAGCCCGCGACGATCACAATGACCTTGCGCTAATTCGGATACGAAATCCGTTGCCCGCATTCAATCCCGCAGCCACTCTGCAAATGGCCTCGACAGCAGAAGCTAGCGCGCTCGGCATCCGATCTGCAGTGCAGATTGCAGGCTATCCTTCGAACCTAGATAGCACGTCTTTAACGATCCGCGACACTGAGGTGACTGGATTCTCGCGGCAAACTTTTGACGGCACGCCTACCACATCTGACAACGTGATCGCATTGTTGTCTGGTACTTATGAGGGCATGAGTGGCGGGCCCTTACTGTTTTCAGGAAAGGTTGTTGGCGTAATTGTAAGAGGGCCGGACGACGATGACCGGACGATCCCGTTTCTTGCTGTCAGATCGGCCTTTGTTGATGCCTTACATGCAACTATTTAGCGGAGGTTTTGGCGAGCTCATAGAAATGTCAGCTTCAGTCCGTTTAAACTACGCCGCCATGGCGTGCTGAGCACGTCTTTCAAAGAAGTTGAAAACGACAGCTGTCCGCTCGGCAAGTGCATCTTCGTCATATTTTGACGCAGGCAGCCCGGTTTGCTCGTCGTAGAGCAAGTCGTATATTTCCTGACGCAAACCGTCCCGCGTGCTTTGCTTGCTGAAGACATCCTGTACCTCTTCAATCCGTTTCCGCACTGCTTGGAGCAGGCCGACAGACGCCGCCTTGATCTGCTTGATTTCCTCCTTGGATAGATCATCCTGGATCAGCAAATCAAAGATCGGCTTTTGTTCTGGGGTCAGGCCGAGCGCCACGTGGCTCTGGGCTTCTTCCTCCATTTCAGCGGTCAGCCGCATCAACGCCTCGAACGTCGCCTCGATGGTATTCCGGTCTTTTTCCTTGTTATATTCGACCACGATTTCATCAAAGCGATCCTGGAAGTCTCCAAGGCTTGGGTTTTCCAACAGCATCTTTTCCAACCGCTTTTGGATCACCGTCCGCAGATCTTGCACATCACTGGCCTTGCGCTCGCTCTTCGCAAATTCCTTGCGCAAGACTTCAAAGTTCACCTTCGAGATATCGAAAACGCGGTCATCTTCCCCATCGGTCTGTATGTCGATGGCCTCGGAAACGATCTCATTCAGGCGCTGGATGATCGCCGTGGTATCCGCCTTCTGCTTATCCTCTTCCAGCGACGCGTAGATAAACCGGATCGCCTGATAGTCTGCTTTGAAATCTTCAACGGTCTGGAACGTCAGGCACGATTTGTATTTCCGGAAAACAGCGCGGGCAGAAATCTCGAACCGCTTGCGGGTTTCATCGTTCGCATTGATCAGCTCTTTGACATCCATCAGGGACTTGAGCTTTTCAAACCCGCTTGCGATCTTCAGGCGCGCAAGGTCAAAACCTTCCTTGGTCAGTTCTTCGCGCACAATCCCGATTGCATCACTCAGTTCGGCCAAAAGCTTTTCTTCTGGGTTCAACGGGTCGACTTCCGGCGGTTCGCCACCGTCAATCGGCGTTGCGCCGGTGTGGCCTGCAAACGTCGCCAGAGCCTTGCGCAAGTTTTTGAGGATGCCGCAGTAGTCGACAATCAGGCCATTGTTCTTGCCTTCCTTCACGCGGTTAGCGCGGGCGATGGCCTGCATGAGCGTGTGCGCTTGAAGCGGCTTGTCCAGATACAGTGTTGAAAGCGACGGTACATCAAATCCGGTCAGCCACATCGCACAGACAATGACGATCCGAAACGGGTGCTCTTCGCGCTTGAAGGCGGTTTCGACGTCAAGGCGCTTTTCGACACTACGCCCACCAACGGTTTCGGTTACGGTGAAGCCATCCTTCATCCGTTTGCGGTGCGGGACGATATCCAGACCCCAATCCTTGAACCGCTTGACCTCGTTTTGCTCATCGCTGACCACAACGGCCATTTCCGTCTCGCGCATCCAGTCCAGATGCTGTTGGCGCACCACAAGTTCCTGATCATCTGTGATCGTCTTGAGTTCGGCTTCCATTTCCTTGATTTTCGCAGCCCACGAATCCTGGATATAATTGTACATCCTGACGGCTGTGACCTTATCGATGGCGACGAACATCGCCTTGCCGCTCTCCCAATTCGTCGCAAAGTGCCACGCAAAATCCTTGGCGATATGGCGCAGACGCGCTTCGGCTGTCACGACGTGATATTCGCGTTTCAAGTCCTCAGAAAGCTTGGCGGCAACATCGACATCGTCAATTTCAGCCTCGGCAATCGCTTCTGCCAGTTTTTCGTTCAAGCCGTTGCCCGACACCTTCAACTTGTCGCCGCGTGCGTCATAGAACAGCGGCAGGGTTGCCTCGTCTTCGATGGCGTCCTGAAAGTCGTAGGTCGACAGATAAGCCCCGAACACCTTCTTGGTGATCTCGTCGTTGCCAAACAGCGGCGTGCCGGTGAAGCCGATGAAATTGGCGTTGGGCAGCCCCTTGCGCATATTCAGCGCAAGCGTGCCGTACTGGCTGCGGTGCGCTTCATCGGTCATGACAATCACGTTGTCGCGGTCCGAATAGATGCCACCTTCGGCTTGCTGATCAGTGAACTTCTGGATCATCGCAAAGACGGTTTTCTTTTGCTGGCTCAACAGATCGCGCAGCCCTTTGGCCGATGCTGCCCGACAGGGATCAACGTCATTATTGGCTAGCCCGACCGATGCGAAGGTCTTGTATATCTGGTTGTCCAGATCGGTCCGGTCCGTCAGCACCAGGAACGTGAAATCACCGCCCAGTTTGCGGTGGACCTTCTGCGTGAAAAACGCCATCGAGAATGACTTACCCGAACCTTGCGTGTGCCAGAACACACCCAGCTTGCCATCCAGACTTTCGCGGTCACGCACAGCTTCAACCGCACGGTTCACGCCCAGATATTGGTGGTTCTTGGCCAGGATCTTGGCGGGGCCGTTGGCTGTATCGGCAAACAGGATGTAGTTTTCAAACAGGTCCAGAAACCGCCGCTTGTCGCACACGATCTTGAGCAGCGCTTCCATCGGCAACATCTCGTTGCGCTTGTCGGCCTCATCCAGCTTCAGCCATTCTGCATAGTGACCATAGTCCGCGCTAATCGATCCCATCCGCGCCTTTTCGCCATTTCCCAGCACCACAAAGGCGTTGAAGTGGAACAGATGCGGCACCGTATCCTTGTAGTCGGACAGGTTTTCATCAAAGGCGCGGCGCAGGTCTTTGTCGGGGCGCTTCAGCTCGCAGAACATCAACGGCAAACCGTTGACGAAACCGATGATGTCCGCCCGCCGCCGGTGGGCATAGCCGCGTATCCACATCTCGCGGACGCACAGGAAATCGTTGTTTTCAGGGTCATCAAAGTCGAACACGCGCAGGCGTTCGATCTTTTGCTCGCCGTTCTGACGGTATTTCACCTTCACCCCGTCGCGGATCAGGTTGTATTTGTCCTGATTGATGCGGATCAGCGATTGCGAGCCAAAGATATCCGTAATCGCGCGCAACGCCTGCTTGTAGGCGACCTCTGGCAGGCCAGGGTTCAGCTTGACCAAGGCCTCTGACAGATAGCGGGTCAGGATGATGTCCTTGTCGGATTTCCGCCCGAACGTGCCTTCGGGGCCGAATGTCTCTTGGTTCCATGCCATGACCGCCCGCCAGCCATGCACATCGCGGAGGTAGTCAGACATGGTGACTTGGACGAGGTTGTCTTCGGTAAAGGCATTCATATCAGAATCTTACACTTTAACGGGAATGCGTCCATCCATTAAGCGTGGAAGTAGCAGGTCGCGGGCCTTGGCGAGTTTCTGATTAGTCTTAGCCAATTGTTCAATTTGATCAAACATCGGTTCAGCAATTTCATGAAATTCTGATTGTCTGGATGCACTAGGTATTAAGACGGGCACACTTTCAAATTTTGTTTTGCTGACATTTGCCATTGTAACGCCGCCTCCAATAGCTTCGAGCCGTGGCTTGATGCTTTCGAGCGCAAAGAAGACATATAAGTTCGAGTTGCCTTCACCTACGATGACAGCGTTGATCTGTTGGTTAAATTGCGCAGGACCTGCATTCATCGTCACCACTCCAACCGTGCCAATACACGAAACAAGAATGCTTCTGGGCGGCAATGTCTTTTTTGCCTGCGATTTCGCGCCCTGCTCGGTCAAAGTCTCAGCGGTGGCGAGGACAAAAATGTTTCCATGCATGTCAGGTGTCTTGATAAAAGGTATTTGACCATCAAAGTTCTCCGCCACCCTTTTTGATGGGGTCTTGCCTGTAACTACTGCTCCCAAGTCTCTAACCTGCTTTTCTTCCCAGTCCTCCGGCAGCCCATCCACTAATTTTGCGGTCTCATGGCCGGGAAAGCGGAAGTGGACGAACCATTCGCGGTAGAGCAGCCGCGCCGCTTGCTCCAACAACGCAATCCGCCGCCGGTTGTTCTCGATCAGGTCATCATAGGCCGACAGGATCGACGCAATGCGTTCTTGGGTTGGCAGGTCGGGTGCACGAACTTTCTGACTGTGAACAAAATTTCTATTAAGTGAAGGTTGCGCTGCTCCCGAGTTCAACTGTGCCAGGTTTTGAGTTGACAGAAAATAGGCCAAGAATCTCGCATTATTCCCTTTTAGATCCTTCGCATAAAGGCAAGTGTTATGAGGCCAATAATCGGTTGGGACATAAGTTACTTTTCCAATTGATCCTCCCGAGCGACCAATGGTGAAACTTGGGCCTGATTGCTTTGCAACACCATGGGTTCCATTAGGGCCAGCAGAACCAATAACCGGT
Source organism: uncultured Loktanella sp. (assembly GCA_964478505.1). GTDB lineage: Bacteria > Pseudomonadota > Alphaproteobacteria > Rhodobacterales > Rhodobacteraceae > Yoonia. Next base: position 3,228 of record CAYZKE010000002.1, on the reverse strand, counting down.
ACGTGCCCGTGTGTTCGCTGAGAGTCGGTCAAGTCGTGCCCACGTTGTAATTTTACAAGCTCGCCAATCGTAGTTTCCACCCAACTCATACAATCAGCTCTTCAAAGTTGCTTGCAATAGTATCAGCCAGCTCCGCCGCTTCGGCGTTCAGGGTCTCGATCTCAAGGTGGATTTCCTTGATAGTCTCTTCAAAATCAAAGTCTTCATCATCCACCTCTGGTGCTACGCCCACATAGCGACCCGGTGTCAGGCTGTAGTCATTGGCGGCCAGTTCTGTCTGATTAACCAATTTGACCAGCCCTTCGACATCGCGCAGCTTGCCTTCGGGAAAGCGCGACAGCAGCCATTCTGCCTGCCCTTCGAAATAACGGGCACGCTTCAGGGTGCCGGTGACCGACAGATGCACATTCGGATCACCCGTCAGCGGCACGCGTGCCTCTGCAATCGCTGCCAACAGCCTTTTGCCCTCTGCCGCTTTTTCACCTGCGGCCAGTGCAGCCTCTTGTGCCTTTTGCGCCAGCTTGGCCAGATGGTCGATTTCCTTGATCAGCACCTTGGCGTATTCCGCCATAGGCTGCATTGCAGCACGCGCATCTGTCAGGACGGCAATTTCTGCCTCTGGTTCTGCCAGCGCGGCGCTGTCTTTGGCAAAAGCGGCTGCATCAGTTTTGAGCTTAGCGATACCTGCCTTCAATTCTGCGGTGTCAGTGTGTTTGGCCAGATAAGTATCCGCCGCATCAAGGGCGCTGATCAGATTGGCAAAATCTGCCGCCTGCGCCTCTGTCCGCGCGGTTTTCAGATAATCCTGCACCAGACCTGCAAACCGGTCCTCTTCCCCACGATACAGCCAGACGATCGATGTCAGGTTGTGCATCTGTTCGGGAGAGAAATCGAACACCTTACGCGTCACCTTGCGGAATACATGCCGAGCATCCAGCATCAGCACCTTGTCACGCATGTGGTCCGGCTTTGCCTTGTCAAAAAACCACAGCTCGCAAGGGACCGTCCGGGTGTAGAAAAAGTTGCCCCTGATCGCCATCATGATGTCGACGTCGCCGGATTTGACCAGCGCTTCGCGCACCTTGGCTTCCCCGCCACCGGCTGACGACGCCTGCGACGACATCACGATGCCTGCGCGGCCCTTGTCGCTCAGGTAGGAATGGAAAAACGACATCCAGACATAGTTGCCGTTGGATACCTTGCCGCCCTTGTTGACCCCTGGCAGGCCAAAGCTGAGCCGCTTGTCATCCTTGATCTTTTCCGCGTCGATTTCATCCACGTTGAACGGCGGGTTCGCCATGACAAAGTCGAACGGCCCTTTGTCTTTGTGCGGGTCTTCGTAGTAGCTGATGGCCTTTTGAATATCGCCTTCCAGCCCGTGCACAGCGAGGTTCATTTTCGCCAGCCGGATCGTCGTCGGGTTCTTCTCCATCCCGTAGAAGGTCAGACGCTCATTCGGGTGAGCTTTCATCGCTTCGACGAAGTGCGCCGACTGCACGAACATACCGCCTGAACCGCAGGCAGGGTCGATTACCTTGCCGCGAGTGGGCTCGATAACGTTGACGATAGTTTCAACGATGCTTATCGGCGTGAAGAACTCGCCATTGTCGTGAGCTTTCTGATCTGCAAATTGAGTCAGGAAGTATTCATAGATACGCCCAAACACATCTCCGTCGGCCTTTTGTAGAGCCGGATCGTTGAAGATGCGCAGCACCTGACGCAGTACATCGTCATCAAGCTCTTCGTATTCTTGCTTTGGTAGCAAGCCTGCGAGGGTTTCATAGTCCTCTTCGATGGATTCCATCGCCGCAGTCAAAGCAGCAGCCGCGCTTTGACCCTCTGGAAGGGCGACCAAGTGATCAAACTGCGCTTCAGGACGCAGAAAAATGGATCCACGCGCCGAAAAGTCTTCTTTGGTCAGATCACGTGTCTTGCCGCCACGGCTTGGCAACGTCGGGATGATGTCATCGCGAACCTTCAAAAACCGCGAGTAGGCGTGCCGTAAGAAGATAAGCCCCATGACCGGCATGAAATATTCATTGCTGGCAAAGTTGGAACTGGACCGCAGCACGTCGGCAGAAGACCAAAGCCGTTTTTCTAGATTGCCAATATGTTCCATGGACCCACCTTCTTGCGTTTGGGTGTTGTTGTCGTGCTCAAGCATGTATGCGTTTGATTATACCTGAAATTCAAGGAAATTGGGTGGCCAGGTTTGCAACCCCGACCACCCAGCTCCCTTTCAGGAGTGTCAGATCAGCACTTCTCGTTGAGCCAAGCGTTGTTCAAGCCAATCCAGCACTTCACTTTCAACCCAGCCCACGCGGTTCGGGCCCAGCTGTACCCGCTTGGGGAATTGGCCTGCCTTCTCCAGACGTGCGATGTGTTGCGGTGAGTACAAAACCAACTCCTTGACCTGGCGTTTTGACAGTATTCTCATCACGATCTCTCCAAGATAGAAGAGCATCGCGATGCTCGGGTTTCGACAAGTTCCCCGAGGAACCTTCAGCGTAATGAAATTTCCTTATGGATCAAGAAAACTTGCAGTCTCTCTTGGCGTATCAAGCGCGGTATCGTATGTTCTTCGAAGAGAACGTATGTTGTCAGTGTGAGTCATCGTTCTGCACTCGAACCTGATAACAACTTCGTGTTTGGGGGTATCAGTGGGGGTATCACCCAAAACCACACGGCGACTAAGTATCTGATATCAAATACTTAGTTCGAAAAATACGGTCCTCTCCTGGCACCAAAATCCCGAAAAGCGTTATGGCATTCGCCGGTTGAGCATGTTGCCGCATGTGTGCGCGATCTTTTCAGCTGACCATTCGTCATCCTTCACAAAAGAACACACCGCCAAACGATCGGTCATGCGTTCCCAATCATCAGAAACTGGCCTTTTGCGGCTCTTCGGGCGCACCACGTCTATCAACACATACAGATGTAAGGCCCAAAACATCGCGAGCTTGGCCAGAGGCGTTGCGTCGCTTGCGCGTCTTGGCATCCCAGAGCCAGACCTGATTGAGACTTGTCTTTTCTGCCCGAAAGCCGGACGTTGGCGGCCCCGGCAATAGCGCAAGTGCACTGCTTCCATGGTTGATATTTTTGATGGTCTGATCGCGGCATTCTGGCTGGTTGTCACCTTTGACGCCGAGCTTTGGGAAATCAGCCTGCGCTCCCTCCGCGTGACGCTGACCGCGCTGGTGATTGCCTCTGTCATCGCGATCCCGCTGG
>CAYZKE010000001.1:0-60948 GCA_964478505.1 uncultured Loktanella sp. | reverse complement strand
TTGATTGCCGATCGCTCTCATAGGACGCGCCCATGGGACAGCGCCAGATTTGCAGTGGGGGTTCCACCGGCCAAGGCGTAATCCGCCGGATGAATTCGGCGCGGGCTCGGGCGCAAGGGACGGAAGCAGGCCAGCCGCCAGACAGGCACAAGAGGATCGCGCAATCGATCGGGTATGTCTGCGCGCGGGCGGGTATTGGCAGCGAAGAACCTGTCACGGTCAAAGCGACTGCGACCGAGGGGAGGAGCTTCTTGAGTAAATGGCGCATGCTGTGGAGCCTCCGTGATAGGAGTTCAGCATACATACAATAATATACTATCGCAACGCTAAGTATAAAGTCGCATAATGAAGTTTATGTTAAATAGTTGCACAGATTTTCTAGTTGCTGGGAGGTGTCGTTAATTAATCCCTGCTTACGATTTAACAACGGTCACTGCCTCAATCGCTTGAGCGCATCTGCAATTTCCTGCAATATAGGTGGCCCTAGGTCAGCCGCAAGCTCTTGTGCCCGTTCATACGCCGTAATTGCAGCCTCTGCCTCTCCAAGAACAGAATAGGCATTCCCCAAACGCATCCATCCATCAAGATCATCAGGCTCGTTTTCAAGGCGGTCAGCCAAACGCGCAACCATCGAAAGAATAAACGCCTGCCTGTCATCATCTGACATGTCTTGCGCGTTCGCAATGTCATCCGCTGTGGGGCCCGGTGCATTCACCGTTGGCGCAAAGTCTGCCAATGAAAGTGGTGTCTTCCCAATCCCGTCACCTATGCGGTTTGCCTCTGCCACAAGGCTTTCCATCCAAGGATAAAAGCCATCCGCCGCATCCAGGCGTTCTATCAGCAGGTCATAGCCGCGCAATGACTCGCCCTTTTGCGACAGTGCGACAGCCTTGTAATAGACGCTAGCCGGGTTGCCAGGGTTCATTGCTATTGCGCGATCAATTGCAGCTTCGGCTGGTGGTGTGACCACGCCTTGCTCTGCGTAGATCAGTGCCTCCGCCAACATGGAAAAAACGGCTGAGTCCGCTTCAGGGCGCTCAGAAACAACCTTGAACGCTTCAGCCGCATCTTCAAACCGGCCCATGCGAGTGTAGGTTTGCCCCAAAAGCATCCAACCTTCGCTTGGCCCACCATCTGGATCACTCACAAGCCTCTCGTAGAGCTGGGACGATAAATCGGCGATTTGGGCGGCCTCTTCCCGTTCGGCGGTACGGTCAGCAAAGGCTAGGCTATCGATCTCGGGTGATCCCATCGTCATGTAATAGCCTCCCGCAAACAATGGCACGAAGACAGCGCCAAGGATCAAAACGATGCGGCCGCCGGTGTTCGTCGCAATTCTGCGTGTTTCCGCCTTGCGTGACTGCATCAAAATGCGCCGCTTGATCTCTTGCTCGGCAGCTTTTGCCTCCGCTTCTGAGATAACACCGCGATCCAGATCGCGCTTCACCTCTTCCAACTGATCCAAAAGCACCGCTGGTGTGGTATCTTCGGGAATGGCGGCGATTTGAAACCTCCCGCGCAGTGGCATCGCCATCAGCGTCAGCGCGAACAGGGAAAGAAGTAGGAAGAACAGCCAGATCATGTTTTTTCACTCACTTTGTTCTGCTCGATGAACTGCGCTACTTCTGCTTCTTCAGCAGCAGACAGGCCTGTCACCGTCTTCCGTCTTCGGCTGGCTGACAGCACCACCCATCCAATCAGAAGAGAGGCCAAAGCAAGTATGAAGGGTGCGAGCCACAGTGCTGCCGTTGAGACATTGAACGGAGGGCGCATCAAAACATAGTCACCATATCGCGCATGGACGTAGTCGACTACTTCGACATCACTATCTCCCGCAATCAGACGCTCTCTGACTAGGATGCGCAGGTCACGGGCGACACCGGCGTTTGAGCTATCAATGTCCTGGTTCTGGCAGACGACGCAGCGCAGTTCTTTCGATATCTCCCGCGCGCGTTGCTCTAGCACTGGATCTTGCAATATCTCATCCGGCTCGACCGCAAAAAGGGTTGCGGGCAAGACCAGAAACAACACAACAGCAAGGTGTCTCATCCACCTACCCTTCTTTCCAAGGCACCGGCTTGAACCAGTGCTTCTCTAAACTTTCCGACGGCATCATCACCGACCACAGGACCAACATATCGGTAGAGAACGGTGCCATCCGTTCCGACGATAAATGTCTCAGGGACACCGGAAATGCCCCACTCGATCCCGGCTCTGCCTGTGCTGTCAGCCCCGATCTTTTCGTAAGGGTTGCCGAGTTCGGCCAGCCAGCGCGTTGCATCCTCGGGCTTGTCTTTGTAATTGATCCCGAAAAGACGCTGTCCCTCGCTTTCGACAAGCTGGGTCAGGACCGCATGTTCGGCACGGCATGGCACACACCAAGAGGCAAAGACATTCACGATCACGGGGCCCTGATTGCCAACAAGATCGGTCCGCGCAAAGCTTGGTGTCGCTAATCCCTCGACGTCCATGAGCGTGAACTCTGGCGCCTGTTGGGAAATCAAGACCGAGGGGATATCATTCGGATCCCGGTCTGGATTGAGACCCCACAAGAAGAAACCGCCAAAGACAACCGCGATCAGCAGCGGAATAAGAGCAAGAGCACGTGTCATCTTTATTCCGCCGGAATCTTTGCCGAATTTGATATCTTTTTGACTGAACCACGACGCGGCGCACCAACGCGCAACCGCCGGTCCGAGAGAGATAGCCCACCGCCCAAAACAAGCATGGCTGATCCAATCCAGATGAAATTGACCAAAGGCTCGTAAAGAATGCGCAGTGTCAACGCGCCCCCTGCCCCGGCTTCTTCTGATGCTGGTCTGGCGATAGAAGCGTAAAGGTCACCAGCCATCGTCGAGCGAATAGCGCTTTCAGTCGTGTTGCTCTCCGCCACTGGGTAGTAGCGGCTTTCAGGAAAAAGCTCAGTCACAAATTGCCCGTCTTGCATGACGGTTAGCTTGCCGCGATCGGCAACATAGTTTGGTCCACGAACTCGTTCAAGGCCGTCGAAGGTGACATCAAATCCTGCAATCTCGATCTGGCTGCCTGGCTGAACAAAGACAATCTCCTCGGTTTTCCAGACGCTTGAGCCGATGAAACCAAACATAGCGACGGCTAGACCGGCATGTGCGAGGGTCATGCCATAGACGGATCTGGGAAGATTAGCCGCACGCCTGCGTGATTCAGCAAACGGTACATCAAACAGTTTTATCCGCACAGTCCACTCTTTGAGGGTCGCCATGAAAAGCCAAATGGCGAGAAGGATGGATAAATAGCCAAGCACTGGACCACCGCGAAAGATGTACCAGACCGCGAGTGTCGCCAGAACGGTCAAAACCGCGACAACCCGCAGCCTTTGAAGTACACCCGGTAGGTCTGCACGTTTCCAAGACAGGAACGGCCCGATGCCCATGACGAAAACCAACGGCAGCATAATCGGTATGAAAGCTGCATTGAAAAATGGCGGCCCGACAGACAGCTTTTGGCCGCCAGTCAACGCTTCATAAAACAGCGGATAAAGTGTTCCAAACAGGACGATGCCTGTCGCTGTTGCAAGGATCAGGTTGTTGATGAGCAAACCTGCCTCTCGGCTGATCGGTTTGAAGATGCCTCCTGGCTCCATGACGGGTGCACGCCACGCAAAAAGTGCTAAAGAGCCACCGATCGACACCGCCAGAAGACCCAGAATGTATAAGCCACGTTCAGGATCGACTGCAAAAGCATGAACAGAAGTTAGCAGACCTGACCGGACAATAAACGTACCAAGTAGCGAGAGCGAAAATGTCAGGATCGCCAGCAGGATTGTCCAGCTTTTGAAGGCGTCCCGCTTTTCTGTGACGATGGCAGAATGCAAAAGCGCCGACCCCATCAACCAAGGCATGAAGCTGACGTTTTCAACCGGGTCCCAGAACCACCATCCACCCCAACCTAGTTCGTAGTAGGCCCACCAAGACCCAAGCGCGATACCTGCGGTGAGGCTGAGCCAAGCCGCGAGCGTCCAAGGGCGGACCCATCTTGCCCATGCTGCATCTACCCGGCCTTCGATCAAGGCCGCAACGGCGAAGGAAAACACAATGGAGAAGCCGACATACCCAAAATAAAGCAGGGGCGGATGCATCGCCAAACCGACGTCTTGAAGCAATGGGTTAAGGTCCTGCCCGTCTATCGGCGGCGGGAAGACACGGTCAAACGGGTTTGATGTGAACAACATGAAGGTGATGAAACCAACGCTGATCCATGCTTGCACCGACAGGGTCCGGGCCTTTAGACTATCTGGGATGTTAGAGCCGAAAACAGAAACAGCGGCACCAAATACTGTCAAGATCAGCACCCACAGCAACAGCGAACCTTCGTGACTGCCCCACGTTCCAGCAATTTTGAACAACATGGGTTTGAGCGAATGCGAGTTTTCAACGACGTTTTTGACCGTAAAGTCGCTCAAGACGAAAGCCTGCAGCAGAGCAAAGAACGCGATGGATGCAAAAAAGACCTGTCCTAGCGATGACCACTTTGCGGATTGCATCCATAGAATATTGCCGCGGGCGGCACCTAGAATAGGCAGTACACTTTGAACAATCGCCATGGCAAGCGCGAGCGCCAGTGCGAAGTGACCGATCTCTGGTGTCATGTGAAGCTTACCCCTGTCTAGGTGTTTGCGCGAATGCGAGATACCTGGAATTTATCAAGTGATGCTAAAGGCTGTTAGGGGTGCGTTTGTCACCATTTGTAACCAAAATCCGCGACATAACATTACAAAACACCGATGCGTCAGACCTTTACCCTGATGCAGACGATCCCGATATTTGTTGTACAAATGGAAAGGAAAGAAGATGTCGATTAAACGTGTTTTGGTACTCGCTGCGTTGGTTTCAGCCGGAATGTCGCAGGTAGCTTTTGCCGATGAAGATCAAGAAGACAGCTCAGACACACCGATGGATATGATGTCAGAAACGGATGACACTGGCAGTATGAGCATGGGTAGCGCTGCGTCACAAATGGGAATGATGACCGGTGATATGATGCCCATGATGCGGATGATGATGCAGATGCATGAGAACATAATGGGCGGTAACGGCCAGATGGGTATGATGGATGCTGGCAACCGGATGGCCATGATGGACCGCGATATGATGGGCATGATGATGCCTGACGGTAATCCTGAAAATATGGCGCCGCATATGGCGGTCAAGATGCAAGAGTTTGATGGAGACTCTGATGGAGCTCTGACGCTCGAGGAGTTTGAAGCACTGCACACCAACGCGGTACGTGACCGGATGGTGGATCGCTTTCAGCATCTTGATGCAGATGCAGATGGTGCAGTTACGCAAGAAGAGATGCAAGCAGCGGGGACGCGGATTGGTGCCATGGGGAACATTTTTAATGACGGAGCAGCCAACCATCATGGTGATGACAACTAAATCAGGAGGCCCGTAATGGCGCACTTTCTCACCCGCCGTAAGGTAATGACGACGTTGGTTGCAACCGCTGTCATGCCATCATTCGGATCAGCGCAAACATCTGACATTTGGTCCGTAGGTCAAGTATTTGAGGCGCTGAAAACCGACCAAATCCGTTTAATTGATGTGCGTTCGCGCGCGGAATGGGACGAGACTGGCTTGGCAGAAGGTGCATGGGCGATCAGTCTGCATGAGGACCGGTTCCCAGAGCGCCTTTTTGCAGCGCGAGACCTTGCAGATGGGCGACCTGTCGCCCTGACCTGCGCGACTGGCGGTCGGTCTGGCAGCGTGATGCGCAGCCTGCGCCAAGCCGGATACAGCGGTTTTATTGATGTATCTGAAGGTATGCTCGGATCATCATTGGGACCCGGCTGGATCGCCGCCGGTCTTCCTGTTGTTGATATGGAGACGGCACTGGCGACGTTGCCAGATGGCCTATTATGAGCAAGTTGCTAGATCGAAGACAAGCTCTGCTTTGTGGCGCCAGTTTCGGCGCGGCGGCTCTACTTCCGTCGCAAATTTCTGCTGAAACAGGTAAGCCCCTCGCTTATCCGCCGCTTCTGGATGCGACCTCTTCACGGCAGTTTCGATTGACAGCCCAAGCTGGAACGACGCGGTTTGACGGCGGTGCAGCCACCGAAACATTGGGTTATAATCAAAGCTATCTGGGGCCGACTCTGCGGGTCATGACGGACGCGGACACGCAAGCCGAAGTCCACAATCAACTCCGCGCGCCAGTATCAGCTCATTGGCATGGTTTGCTTGTTCCGGGTGACGTTGACGGCGGGCCACATCAAGCGATTGCGCCGGGACAAAGCTGGCAACCTGTCTTGTCGCTGAACCAGCCTCCTGCCACGGCGTGGTATCATAGCCATGTCCATGGCACGACAGCGGAACAGGTCATGTTCGGGCTTGCTGGCGTGTTGCAAGTGACGGACGGAGAAGACGACACCCGCGGCCTGCCATCGGCTTACGGGATCGACGATCTAACCCTTGTTTTGCAAGATCGTCAGTTCAACTGGCGTGGACGGATGACATACGACAGCGGCATGCACGAGGCCATGAACGGCTTTATCGGCGATACCATGGTGGTGAACGGGCAGATAGGTGCCACCGCCGCCGTGCCACAGGGCATTGTGAGGTGCCGTCTTGTCAATGGATCCAATGCGCGGATTTATCAACTTTCATTGTCCGACAATCGGCCCATGCATCTGATCGCCACTGATGGCGGCTATCTCGACCGGCCGGTCGCACTTAGTCGCTTAATCCTTGCGCCGGGCGAGCGTGTAGAGATCCTTATTGACTTCACTGCTGGCGCCAACTGCTCGCTCGTCTCTGACAATATCTCGAATTCTGCAATGGGTGGGATGATGGGTGGGCGTTCTAGTGGTCAGTTTGTTGTTCTGCCATTTGCCATCAACACAACGCTGCCTGCGCGGATCGACGGCCTCCCCGAAAACCTCGATGGTGTTCTACCGGACCTCGATGCTGCGGGTGCTTCAGTCAGGCGCTTTTCGCTCGATATGTCCATGGGAATGGGCATGATGATGACTCGGTCCAATCGGCAGTTTTCAATCAACAATGCTGCTTTTGATGAAACAGCGCTCAACTTCAACGTGGCACATAACAGTCTTGAACGCTGGGTCGTTCAAGGGGACTTGATGATGCATCCGTTCCACATTCACGGTGTTCGCTTTCAGGTGCTTTCCGAAAACGGCCAGCAGCCGCGGTCAGAGAACCGTGGTTGGAAAGACACCGTATTGGTCAATGGACAAGTAGAGTTGGCCGTAAGGTTTGAGAAGAGTGCCTCGGGATCCACGCCTTTCATGTACCACTGTCACATTCTGGAACATGAAGACGGCGGGATGATGGGCCAATTCAGCGTCAGCTAAGCAATTTGTCCTTGACCCTCCCTCCACTGGAACCCTCAAGGATGATTCCAGAATAATTCGAAAGTTCACAATGGAAGCTGAAGTTCACGTTCGCCGCCCGGCCCTTCTTGGCGGTTTGCTGTTTGTTGTCTCCGCGCCCGTCCACTTTTTTGTCCCGCAAGATGTCTCAATTGCAATTTCAGCTGTAACGCTGGGCATGATTGGTGGGGCCTACATCGGTTTTGGCGCACAGGCAAAAGACAGCATGACGCTGGCACTCGAATTACTGGTGGCTGTCCTCTTTGGGATTGCTGCTTTGGCTGGTCTGTTGTGGCACTGGATCGCAATCCCGCTTGGCTTAGCGCTGCATGCAATTTGGGATTTGCTGCATCATCGACAAATTATCGGTGCGCGGGTCCCGCGCTGGTACATCCCGTTTTGCGTGGTCTACGACCTCTCAGCGGCCCTTTTTCTGGTGATGCTCTATGCCTTCTAAGAATGAAAAACTGCGCCGCGTTGGTTTCTGGGTGTTGGTTTTGGCGGTCGTTGCCGCCATTGGCGCATGGGTCTTGGGGTATATGCCCCAGATTGATCGCGAGACCATTGAAGGCTGGATCGCTATTGCCGGGCCTTGGGGTCCGGTTCTTGTCATTGTTTTGATGATGGCCGCAGTTGTTGCAAGCCCAATCCCCAGTGCACCAATCGCTTTGGTGAGTGGTGCCGCATACGGCCATGTTGCCGGTGCCATCTATGTTGCCATTGGGTCGGAACTAGGCGCTTTGGTTGCATTCCTCATCGCACGCTACTTCGCACGCGATCAAGTTGAGCGCTGGCTTGGTGACAGAGCGACTTATGGACTACTTGGTTCGCAAAACTGGCTGACACTAACGGTCTTTGGTTCCCGCCTATTACCGTTCATTTCGTTTGATGCAATGAGCTATGCGGCCGGGCTCAGTCGACTACATTTATGGCGCTTTCTCGTGGCAACATTGGCGGGCATTTTGCCGGCCAGCTTCCTTCTCGCGCACTTCGGAGCGGAGGCCATGTCGGGCGATTTTGGCACGTCCGAATGGATTGTTCTGGGACTAGGGCTCATGACCGCTGCTCCGCTCATATTGGGTGCTCTTTGGCACCGTAATCGTCAGGCAAAAGCGCAGTGAACGGCTCTGTTTTCCGTCGCTTGTCTTCTGAGCCTATGATCGCTGTTGGCATTGACCTTCCTGTGGGGGAACGATGTAGCGTCGAATCATGGAAAATGATTTAGCACCCGACCCTGCCCGACGTGATTTTCTTTATTATGCGACTGCCGGTGCAGGTACTGTTGCAGTGGGCGCATCCATTTGGCCTTTGATCAATCAGATGAACCCATCCGCAGATGTGCTGGCACTGTCGAGCATCAGGGTTGATATCTCAGGTGTTGAACCGGGCACCCAACTTACCATCATGCTGTCTGGAAAGCCTGTCTTCATTCGCCACCGGACGGAAGAGGAAATCAATCAAGCCCGGTCCGAAGACGTTAGCAACTTGCCTGATACGAGCTCTAGAAACCCCAATCTTGTTGGGGAAGATACCGCTTCGGATGCAAATAGGGTTGTGCCTGGGCATGACGCGTTTTTGGTCATGATAGGGGTGTGTACGCATCTTGGCTGCGTACCGCTTGGCAACGGTGCCGGAGATTTTGGTGGCTGGTTTTGCCCCTGCCACGGTTCTCACTACGATACTGCAGGCCGGATTCGCAAAGGACCCGCACCGGAAAACCTGCATATTCCAATTATGTCAGTTGCGGATGAACTGGTTTTGACTTTGGGTTGAACCAGCTCTGTCGTGAAATCGCGATTAGCCGTCTCGTCGTTACGAAATGATACAATTGCGGACAGCCATCCACCTTGACCTTCCTGTTGCTGGAATGAGTAACTTCGTGAGTGTCAAGCACGCGAAGGACCACGATAATGGCGAATGATCACGAACAGGGACACGATCACGGGCATCTGCAAGCCCAAGTGCCCCAAGGCGCAAGAACAGATACAGATCCCGTTTGCGGCATGACTGTCGAGGTGAACGAAAGCACCCGACACGCTGATTATGACGGAGATCGCTTTCATTTCTGTTCGGAGAACTGCGAAGCTAAGTTTGGTGCAGATCCCTATTTTTACGCGTCTGAAAATGCTCAGAATATACAGATGGTCGATCAGACAGGTGGGCAATGGACTTGTCCCATGCACCCAGAAATCCTGAAGGATGCGCCGGGCTCGTGCCCCATTTGTGGAATGGCACTTGAGCCAATAGTACCTTCAGATGAACCCTCCGAGGAACTGACTGACTTCACCAGACGCATGTGGATTAGCGCCGTTGCTGCGGTGCCATTGGTCATACTCACCATGGGTGAACTTGTTGGCCTACCGGTGCGTGATTGGATTGGCCATCAAACAGCCATCTACATCGAATTTCTGCTGGCCACGCCAATCATACTCTGGGCCGCACTTCCCTTTTTCAGAAGGGGTGTAGAGTCGATTAAGAACGTGTCGCCAAATATGTGGACGTTGATCGCGCTCGGCGTTGGTGCGGCGTATCTCTATTCGCTGGCGGCGACTTTCCTTCCCGGAATATTCCCCGATGAGTACCGCACAGGCGAAAGCGTCGGCACCTACTACGAGGCAGCGGTCGTCATCGTTACATTGATCTTTGTTGGCCAAGTGCTTGAGCTTCGTGCGCGGGAACGGACCGGAGACGCAATCCGAGCCCTACTTGATCTAGCTCCCAAGACGGCGCGTCGCATCCTGCCCGATGGCACGGAGTATGACGCACCATTAGAACATATCATTGAGGGGGATATGTTGCGGGTCCGTCCAGGCGATAGCATTCCCGTGGATGCCGAAGTGATTGAAGGAAGATCTGCAATCGATGAAAGCATGATCACGGGTGAACCTTTGCCCGTTGAAAAAGGTGAAGGTGATCGCGTCACGGGCGGGACATTGAATAAGAACGGCACCTTGGCAATTCGCGCGACGCAAGTTGGGGCGGACACGGTTCTTTCGCAGATTGTGGATATGGTTGCGGGGGCGAAACAGTCGCGCGCACCTATTCAGGGATTGGCCGACCGCGTCTCATCGGTTTTCGTCCCAACCGTTGTGTTGATCGCTATTATTTCGTTTTTCGTATGGCTCACGTTTGGGCCTGATCCGGCATTGGCTTTTGCTGTGACGGCCGCCGTATCAGTCCTGATCATCGCCTGCCCTTGCGCATTAGGTTTGGCCACGCCGATCTCAATCACCACAGCGGCTGGCCGGGGCGCGCAAGCCGGTGTTCTGATCAAAGATGCAGAGGCGCTCGAACGGATGGCACGGGTTGATACCGTTATCGTCGACAAGACTGGCACGCTGACCCAAGGACGCCCAAAGCTAACGGATGTTGTGGTGACTGGTGATCAGCCAGAAAGCGATGTGCTTGCCCTCGCCGCGGCACTGGAACGCGGTTCAGAACACCCCTTAGCTGAAGCTATAGTTGAAGGGGCACGCGAGCGCGGCTTATCGTTAGGAAACGCAACAGAATTTGAAGCCATCACCGGCAAAGGGGTACAAGGTCGGGTGCGAGACCATGACGTTGCGTTGGGGAACCCAGCCATGATGCGCGAAATCGGTGTAGATCATACACTTGCGGAGAATACCGCAGATGATCTTCGAGCGGCGGGGAAGACGGCAATGTTTGTCGCGGTTGATGGAAAATTCGCAGGAATCGTGGCCGTGGCCGATCCGATCAAGGAAACCACAGCAGGCGCGATCGAAGATCTTCATCGTCTTGGGCTTCGGGTCATTATGGCCACAGGGGACAATCAGAAAACAGCTGATGCGGTCGCGAAAAAGCTGGGAATTGATGAAGTTTACGCTGGCGTTCTGCCAGAAGATAAAAAGGATCTGGTCGATAAGCTTCGCAAAAGCGGCGCGCAAGTCGCGATGGCGGGCGACGGCGTCAACGATGCCCCTGCCCTTGCGGCCGCTGACGTTGGGATTGCCATGGGAACGGGCGCCGATGTTGCCGTGGAGAGCGCTGGTATCACGTTGCTTGGTGGCGATTTGGTTGGTCTTGTGCGTGCGCGCAAACTGGCGAAAGCAACAGTACGCAACATCAAACAGAACCTGTTTTTTGCATTTGCCTACAACACCGCTGGTGTCCCTGTCGCCGCGGGCATTCTCTACCCGTTTTTTGGATTGCTGTTGTCTCCCATGATTGCAGCGGCAGCAATGAGCCTATCGTCAGTATCTGTGATTACGAACGCTTTGCGTTTGCGTCGTGTCAAGCTTTAGGAGCCAAATGCGAGGTGAGGTTCCATGGTCCGAAGCACTAAAGATCAAGTTCAGCAATTTAGAGGGGTCTCAAGGCGTGCTCTCATAGTTGGGATGGGTCAGATCGGCGTATTGGGTGTTATCGGATGGCGCATGCGATCACTACAGATCGAAAATGCAGATCAGTACCGGCTTCTGGCCGAGGAAAACCGCATCAACATTCAACTCATTCCACCATCGCGTGGCCTGATATTTGATCGGAACGGCATTCTGCTTGCAGAGAACGAGCAGAATTATCGTTTGGTCATGACACGAGAAGAGGCTGGCGACCCGGTTGAAGCTATTGCAAGGCTGGCGAACGCGATCAAACTCGATCCCGACGACATTGCGCGCGCCCTTTCTGAGATGGAACAGAAGGCACCATTCATCCCTGTCACACTGAAGGAACGTTTGTCTTGGGACGAAGTCGCTTTCATTAACATCAATGCACCGGCACTGCCCGGCGTACGTTCAGAGGTGGGACTTTCCCGTCTATATCCTCTTGGGGCCGATCTGGCCCATGTCGTCGGCTATGTGGGCCCGGTAAGTGACTACGATCTTGGCCGAACAAATGACCCCGATCCACTTTTGCGGATACCAAGGTATCAGATTGGCAAAACAGGCGTAGAAAACAAGCTCGACCGATCCTTAAGAGGCGTTGCTGGAACACGCCAAGTCGAGGTAAATGCGAATGGGCGAGTCATACGTGAACTGGGCCAAATTGACAGCACGGCTGGTCCAGATGTGCAGCTTACGATCGACACATCCTTGCAAAGTTTCGCACAGGCGCGCCTTGCGGGTGAAAGCGCGAGCGCCGTGGTCATGGACATCGAGACCGGAGAACTGCGATGCATTGCATCTGCTCCAACCTTTGACCCAAATCAGTTTGTCCGGGGGATTTCGGTACAGAATTGGACCGAGCTGAATGAGGATCCATATCGCCCCTTGGCGGCCAAAGCCTTCCAAGGGACCTATCCGCCCGGATCAACTTACAAGATGATCGTCGCCCTTGCAGCTCTTGAGGCAGGTGTCGTGGCACCAGAAGAGACTGTTTATTGCCCCGGATTTGTGGATGTAGGTGAAACACGTTTCCATTGTTGGAAGCGTGGCGGGCATGGGAACATGAACCTACATGAAAGCCTGAAGCAGTCGTGTGATAGTTATTACTATGAGATCAGCCAACGCGTCGGGATTGATGCGATATCGCAGATGGCGGCCCGCTTTGGTATCGGTGTGCGTCATGACTTGCCGCTG
This sequence comes from uncultured Loktanella sp., assembly GCA_964478505.1. Taxonomy (GTDB): domain Bacteria; phylum Pseudomonadota; class Alphaproteobacteria; order Rhodobacterales; family Rhodobacteraceae; genus Yoonia. Next base: position 48,048 of record CAYZKE010000001.1, on the reverse strand, counting down.
TCGGCGGTAGCCGAAGGCCTCAATCCGACGCGCACGTGGAAACGAAGCGTGCGCGATGAAACGTGGAGGGTGGGTGACACTGTCAACGCATCAATCGGTCAAGGATATGTTTTGACCTCTCCACTTCAACTCGCAACCATGACGGCGCGTCTTGCGTCGGGGCGAGACATCACACCGCGATTGGTGAAGTCGCTACTCGAGGCTGAACCGCCCTCTGTGGCAGCAAAACTACCTATCAACGAAAACGCCCTGAGGCGCTGCCGCGCAGCCATGGCCGACGTTGTCAATCACAACCGTGGTACGGGGTACCGTTCACGCGTTCTCGCGGCAGGATACGATCTGGCCGGCAAGACAGGCACGAGCCAAGTGCGCCGGATCACGGCAGAAGAACGCGCGCTTGGCATCATTCGGAACGAAGACTTGCCGTGGTCACGAAGGGATCATGCGTTGTTCGTTGGCTTTGCGCCTATCGAAAACCCTAAGTACAGCATTGCCGTGGTCGTTGAACATGGCGGAAGCGGATCACGTGCGGCTGCACCAATCGCGCGGGATATCATGCTGCAAGCGCTTTATGATGGTCGACCGCCGCTTGAAGCCTATCCCGAGAGACAGAGGCCATACATTCTAGAACAGCAAGAGCGGGTGCGCGGACGGGTCATGATGGAAGGTGAAATAAGCGACCGTACATGACGGTTCACTCCGCTACAGATGAGTATCATTGAAGAAATGGTCGGCGCCGCGCTAGGGTTGGTTCGGTAGCCCTGCCTTCCTTTGTCCAAGAACAGGCCACAGGATCAATACAACACCAATCAAGATCATTGGAATGGAGAGGCTCTGCCCCATCGTGATGCCCCAGTTTCCCCAGTGCAGTGCATAGCCGATCGGATTGTCTGGCGTGACAAACTGCATGTCGGGTTGTCGGAAAAACTCGACGAAAACGCGAGAACTTCCATAACCTAGCAGAAACACTCCGGTAAGCCGCCCGGGGGAACGCAACCAACCGCGCCGCCAAGCCAGAAATAGGAGCAATGCTCCGAGGATCAAACCTTCAAGAATTGCTTCGTAAAGTTGAGACGGGTGCCGTGCGCAAACACCAACAACCCCGGGACAGGCCTGCGCCACCTCACCGGGGAATGCTACACCCCATGGCAGATCGGTCGGCCGCCCCCACAGCTCGTTGTTGGTGAAGTTCGCTACCCGCCCCAGGAAAAGACCGGGTGGTGTGGCGATTGCCAAAAGATCTGCTGTCGGCAGGACAGCGACACCTTGCCGATGACAGAAGATTAGCGTTGAGAGAACGACGCCGAGAAATCCCCCGTGAAATGACATGCCACCTTGCCATACCATCAGGATTTCCAGTGGGTTCTGCAGATAGTATTCTGGCTGGTAAAACAGAACAAATCCCAGCCGCCCCCCGATAATCACGCCCGCGACGATCCAGGTGAACAAATCTTCCAATTGCCGCTTCAAAAACGGTGGTCCAGCCTTTGCCCAGAAATCGGCACGGCCGATGGTTTTTGCACAAATGCGCCATCCAACAAAGAGCCCGACAATGTAGGCGAGCGCATACCAGCGCAGTGCCAGTCGAAATCCACCCAGCTCAAGCGCAAATATCTCGGTCCCGATATCAGGAAATGGAAGATAGCCGATCATCATTGGTCCTTCGTTTATTAAAGTTGAGGCGCGGGCATGGCCGACTTGGTGGCCCGTGATGCCCCTCATTGAATGAGTGTGAAGATGCCCCAAGAGATCAGGCCCACGCCGAGTGGCCGCGTCAGGTATCTACCCACCTGAGGGAGCTTTTCCAAAGTCATCAAAAGCGTCGCACCACCCATCCAAAGCAAGTCCATGACGCCGCCAACAAAACCAATGACCATCAAACCCCAGCAACAGGCGACGCAATAGGCGCCATGATGCAATCCCATGTAGAGCCCGCCAGAGAACCCTGTCCGCCAGTGTGCGAGGAACTGGAATGTCGGCGACCTGCAGTGATCCAAGCATCGATCCTTCAGTGCGGTAAACTGGTATATACCGGCGGAAAGCAGGAGGGCCGCAGAGAAATATTTCGATACGGACTGTCCCATAGCCGTTAGCACGCCAACTTCGATCAGCCGATACTGCGCGAATGCGATCAACCCCGCGAAACCCACCCAAACAACAAAGAAGCCCAGGACCACGCCGACTGAACCTGATCTGCTCCCATCGGCCGATGTAATCAGGTCTTCATAAGCGCGCATAGTTGGGACAAATGTTGGGCCCATCATCGCCGCCATCATGATCGCCCACATTGAGAAGAGACCCAGATACTTGCTAGGCATCATCGACATTGGCGCGATTGTCATGCTGAACATGACCCACCAAGCCCACAGCACAATTGCAAAGAACCCCAACCAAAATGTGTTTCGAAGTATTACTTGCTGCACAAGCCGTGTCCGTTTGTTAGGGGGTAAATTGCGCGGATCTGCGCCTCAGACAGATGCACGCGAACGGCAAGCCAATACTGCAGCGATAACCCAGAAGACCGCGATCATCAGGCTAAAAATCGCATTCCAACTTGCCATCGAAAGGCTGAGAAACTCCCAGACGACTTCATCGCATAGGACCATGTTCAAGGGCTCCGCAGTCGATAGCAATTGATCTGCAGTCATGCTGGACATGTCTGAACCTGACCCTGTGCAGGTACTTGGCCCTTCCCACCAGTTGCGTTCGACACCTGTGTGATAAAGCCCTAGGCCAGCGGTCGTTGCCGCTGCAAGTGCGCCAAAGACATACACTCCGATGTGTCGTAGACCGAAGAGGACCAACAGACCCAAGAGAATGGCAATTGCATGCGGATACCGTTGCCAAATGCACATCGCACAAGGCGCGTACCCAAGTGCTTGGAATATCCATGCGCCCGAAAGCAGGGACAGTGAGCCCGCGGATGCCAGAACAGCAACGTGGTGCGATTTATATGTCATATGAAGTTACTCAGGTGAACGTGATCAGCCGCGAAAATGGCTTACAAATGAGGCATCGTCCATGCCTAGAACCCTTTGAGCGCAATGAGTTTTGTAACGATTTGTAATTATCCATGCGCGCTTTCTTGTGCGGGTGCAATCCAGCGAGAAAGGTAAATCCTCTGAAGCACAAATACTGTGATGATTGAAAAGATGGCGATCACCACAATGGAGGGGTCTGATCTCAGCTTCATTATCGTGAATGCCACCAGCACAACCGCATCTAGAGCCAATGCAATGAGGATGACTAGTCCGTTTGCCTTGATCTCGTGACGCATAAATCGCCAAACGCCCCAGTGCACAATCATGTCCATCACTAGATAGAAGAATGCACCCAGCGATGCGATACGGGACAAGTCGAAGAAGACGGCTAAAAACGATGCAACGACGATCGTATAGACCAGCATATGACTTCGAATTGGTCCAGACATGCCAAAATGCCGATGCGGGATCATTTTCATGTCCGTCAGCATCGTGAGCATGCGAGACACCGCGAAAACGCTGGCCAAGACGCCAGAGGCGGTTGCTACTGCTGCCAAAACCACTGTGAAGTAGAAACCGGTTTGCCCCAGAACAGGTGCCGCAGCCTCGGCAAGCGAATAGTCCTTTGCAGCGATGATTTCATCAATGGTTAGGCTCGAACCGACGGCAAATGCCACGAGCATGTATACGACAACGCATATGGCAATAGAGATCATGATCGTCCGGCCAACGTTGCGATGCGGATCCACGATCTCTCCACCGCTGTTGGTGATCGTCGTGAACCCTTTAAAGGCGAGTATGGCAAGGGCGACTGATGCAACAAATCCGATTGCGTCACCGTCAAATGGAGCTTCGGTCTCGGCAGCGAATGTAAATCCGCCCGCCCACAGCGCCGCAATGCCGAACAGGGCGATGCCACCTATCTTCAGGAATGCCATCACGAGAGACAGAGTACCAACCGATCTGCTGCCAAATTTGTTTACAATGAATGCAAAGACGATGACGCCTACCGCAAGCACCGGTATGAGAGGTCCGTCAGAAATTCCAAATGGCCTTAAGACATAAGTTGCGAATGTACGTGCGACCAGGCTCTCTGCGATCACCATGGATATTGCCATCAGGAGTGCCGCGGCCGCAGCAACGGCCCCGGGCCCATAAGCCTTTTGCAGTATCATCGCGATACCACCTGATGAAGGCCAGGCGTTTGACATCTTGATATAGCTGTAGGCGCTGAAACTGGTCACAATCGCGCCGGCAATAAACGCCAAAGGAAAGATCGGTCCTGCGAGCTGCGCAATTTGACCCGTAAGCGCAAAGATGCCAGCGCCAATCATGACGCCCGTTCCCATCGCAACAGCACTGCTGAGGGTTATGCGATCGTCATTCTTCGGGTTGTTGGAATGGTCATGGTCCATCTGGCGTCACTCGCTCTGAGTCTCGGTTGCTTAGAAGCACTATCCTAGAAGCCAGCGCAAATCGGCGTAACCCAGTCGAGCCGACTGTTTTGTATCGATATGTAAAGTTGATCAAATGACTTTCAAAAGCCTATAGAAAAGGGCTTAGATGCATAGAAAGGGGCGCAGTGTGGACGAGAAAAAACGCGGCACTCTGATCACGCTGGCTGCGGTTGCGGCGGGTTATGCTGCGCTCAGGTACGGCCCCAACCTAATACCGCAAGAGCTTCAATTGGTGGACTTAGATCGGCCGGTTGGATTTCGTAAATTCGTTGCGGGTGAGACAAGTGGTGGTTCTTTCGACCCTTTTGTAGGGATGGGCAATAACGATTCTGCGGCCAATAGAGAGGCGAAACTACGGGCAGATGCACGGATCGGTGAAAACGTCTGCCGCGCATTATACGGTGAGCTTGACCTCTCGCCTGAGCAAGTTCCTGTTGCTTCATTTTCAGATTATTACTGCCCGTTTTGCAGGGTCCAAACAAAGCGCCTTGCAGATCTAGTCAAGTCCAGGGGTAATGAAATATCTGTCGCATGGCATGAACTTCCTTTACTCGGCGAAGGGTCCAGCATTGCGGCAAAAGCAGCGCTGGCTGCTAAGCGACAAGGTGCATATGTCGCGTTTCATGAAAGGCTGATGAAAACGCCATTTGTCGCAAACCCGGAATACTTGGCCCGATTATCCCAGGATCTAGAGATCGATGAGGAACAATTGCTCGCAGACATCGATAGCACAGCGGTTTCTCAGGAATTGGAAAACAGCGCCGCATTGTCGCGCGCGCTGGCACTGGTGGGAACGCCTGCCATCGTGGTTGGGCGCACGGTGGTTCAGGGTCAAGTCAGCGATTCAATGATTATGAGGATCATAGCGTTGGAGCGCGAAGAAGGGTGGGCTGAGCAGTGCAATTATACATGAATTGTAGCCCTAAATACCGGCGCAGGATGAAACAGGAACGCTAAGCACGGGGGTATTGAATTGACGCGAAACAGCGAACAACTGAGCGCCTTCCTCGATGGTGAGTTGACTGAAGCAGAGACTGAAATGTTCGAAAAAGCCTTGCTGATAGACCCTCATCTGCGCGCACAACTTCAACAACTGTGTGAGGCGAATACGGTAGTGCGCAGCGAATTTGCCGCCATTCTCGACGAACCAGTGTCTGCTCGGCTTGTCAGCACAATTTGGCAAACTCCTATCGCCGCCAAAGACTAGCCGCACATTATCCTGAGGCTACGCGACCAGCAACCAGGTGGCCATGCCGTCTTCTTGATGGCTCAACATATGACAATGGATCAACCAAGCGCCGGGATTGTCGAGGACACAGAGTAACTCTCGGGTTTCTCCTGCTTCAACAAGCGTCGTGTCGCGCAGGACCGTCGGTGCTTGGCTTTCGTCGGTTTCCCAAAAATGATGCCCATGTAGATGAATACCGTGCGGAAAAGCAGTGTCATTGCGCAGTCGAACAAGAGCTGTCTCACCACGCCCTGCCGATATGATCGGCTGCCGCGGTAGGCCACTTACATCGTTAAATGCCCAACTGCCAAAGCCGCCATGTGGTTTTCCCCCTGCCCCGCCTTGCATCACAAGATCAACGCTTTGCGTGATACGGCCGGGCTGCGGCAGGCGGTTTGGTGGCAATGGTGCGATTGCAGCGTCTCTTTTTTCGCGGGAACCGGATGGGCTGATCTTGGTCAGTAACAATGGTTCGGATGCTGATTGCTCAAGAACATGAACATCTGCTTCAACATCTCCAATCACATCAACACGCTGCCCCGGCGCTAAAACCAGTTCGCTCAGTAGCTGCGGTTCCGCCAGTGGCATGCCGTCAAGTGCGACGACCACGCCGGACAACCCTTGGAGTGCGATCTTGAACACCCGATCAACAGACGGATTGATCAACCGCAGGCGCAATCGCTCACCAACCCGCGTCCGAGATGATGATGAAAAGGCCGTCATGACATCACCAAGCCGCCCCTCTGTCGTGTAGTGAACTGGATGAAACGCACGGTCGAAATTGCCTTCTGCGTCGGTGAGGATATCAAAAAGCTGGATCGTGATATCTTGGTCGACGTCGGGTGGGTTATGTTCTTCAACAACCAAAGGTCCAAACATGCCGCGGCTGACTTGGTCGAGGGAAAGATAATGTGAGTGATACCAGAATGTCCCTGCATCCGGCACGGCGAAACGGTAGTCAAAACTGCCGCCAGGTATGACCGCGTCCTGCGTGAGGACGTTTACGCCATCCATCGTATTGGGAAGCCTGATACCGTGCCAATGGATCATGGTCCCCTCCTCAAGCGTGTTCTCAAGGCGGGCCGATAGGGTGTCGTTTTGAGGCAGCCTGATTTCTGGACCAGGGACAGAGTTGTTGAAACCCAGCATGTCGATCATGGGCCCGTTGACCGACAACCCCACTCTAGTAGGACGCAAGATAACGCTGCTTTCTGCCGCCAGTATTGGCTGGGGCAGCGCTGCCGCACTTAATCCAATAAGCATTTGCCGTCGATTGATGTTCATCATCTACCTTTTGGGTTCGATCAGCACCTAAAAAGCATAGATAGAGCCCTGCCGAAAGGCTGCATCAGTCAGACATTTTGATACATTTCCGAACTCTTCATTGAAGGACGACGGGTATATCACTGGGTCTGATCCCATGACTTGAGCGAGCACGTTAATGCTGTCTGCCAGCCGAAATTTCTTATTCACTGTTCTAAGTATCCTTTGGGCATCCATGGTAATGGCTGAGATCTCGGAACCCTACACCAACCCTGGCATAACCGCGCGGTTGATTTCGGTGGAGAATGCAGTTCCTCCCAATGCGACGACGCTTTCCCTTGGATTGGACCTCAAGCTTGATGAGGGTTGGAAAGCATACTGGCGCTCACCGGGCGAGGTTGGTTTGCCGCCACAAATCTCTTGGGATGGATCGCAGAACCTTGCCAGTGCAGAAATTCTATGGCCTGCACCCGAGAGGTTCACCGCGTTTGGCATCGAAAATTTCGGTTATCACGACCGGGTTGTCCTGCCTGTTCAAGTTCTTTTGCAAGAAGCCGGTGAACCGGCGCTGTTAAATGCGAGCGTAACCTTGCTGACATGCTCCGAAATATGTGTTCCACATGATTTCACCTTAAGCCTTTCGCTGTCCGCTGGAGTCGGGATCGACTTGAATGCGGGTGATCTGATTACCGAGTACGCGCGCAAGGTTCCCTTGGACCCTGCTGCAAGCGACATCGTTGTCGAAACAGCAGTCATCACCGATGATGCACTTTATGTGACTGCCAGTTCCGAGAACCGATTTGTAGCGCCGGATGTTTTTCCTGAAATGGGTCCTAGCTTCACCTTTGGTAAGCCTGATATCAGAACCAATAGTTCTGGAACGGAAGTATGGGCAAAGCTGCCCCTTTACGCCCGCGATGCTGTTGTTCCACTGGTACAGGTAACGCTGACAGATGGCTCACGTTCTGTCACTGCAAACCCAGCTTGGTCGCAAGATGTACCGCAGGCACCTTTCACACTGACAGAGGGTCGGCCCGACCTGTCTCAGATGATGACAATCGCCATGTTTGCGCTGCTCGGTGGATTGATACTGAACGTCATGCCCTGCGTGCTGCCTGTTCTTTCCATCAAGCTGACGTCAGTGCTGAACCAAGCTGACAAACCTGCGCAACAAGTCCGCTACGGCTTCCTGATGTCGGCTCTTGGCGTCTTGGCCTTCATGTGGGTGCTCTCGGCTACAATTCTGGCACTGCAATCCGTTGGGATCACCGTGGGCTGGGGTTTGCAGTTTCAAAGCCCAATATTCCTGACGATCATGTTTCTGGTGCTCGCGGTCTTTGCGGCAAATCTGTTCGGCGTATTCGAGATTTCATTGCCATCCGGATTGCAAACGCGGCTGGCGCGATCCGGCGCGCGCGAAGGATATGGCGGGGACTTTGCCACAGGTGCTTTCGCAGCCGTATTGGCCACACCGTGCTCTGCACCCTTCCTTGGCACAGCTGTTGCCTTTGCCCTGACAGGGCAGCCAGTTGATGTGATTGTAGTGTTTACGGCGTTGGGTCTTGGGCTCGCCCTGCCTTATCTCCTTTTTGCATGGAAGCCCGGCTTGATCAGACTGATGCCAAAGCCTGGACGCTGGATGGTTGTTATCAAATGGGTTCTGGGCTTGCTTCTAGCGGCAACGGCGGCTTGGTTATTGTGGGTCCTAAGCGGCGTAGCGGGGGTGCAGGCCGCAGCGTTTTTGCTTGGCTTGGCTACCCTTTTCGTGGCGATTGCAGCTATTCCAAAGATTGGTAGCTTGACCCGAACTGTCTCACTCACCGTCATCGCGATTTTCGGTCTTGCCATGACCGGTAGCGTGACCTCGCCAGCAGAGGCGAAACAGGTTGATCAGGATTGGGTCGTCTTCGACCGTGGCGAGATCCCCCGCCTTGTGTCCCAAGGCAAGACGGTTTTCGTCGATGTTACCGCAGACTGGTGTCTGACCTGCAAGGCAAACAAGGCATTGGTCCTAGATCGCGCACCTATTTTTGACCGGCTTCAAGGTAACGATGTCATCGCTATGCAAGCTGATTGGACACGTTCCGACCCCGCCATTTCGCGATATCTGGAGTCTCATGACCGTTTTGGGATTCCGTTCAATATTGTGTATGGGCCAAATGCGCCTGATGGGATCATTCTATCAGAGGTGTTATCAACGGCCGCCGTGATGGCAGTCCTGGACGAGGCTGCTTTGCGCTGAGCACATGCTCTCTTCTAATACATGATGATGCGGTAAAGGTTGTCGGAGGTGCGACAGAAGGCGTGTTCGTTAAACCTAGCGATGCCCGATCCAGCCACGATTGTCTGTAAATGGGCGGCTTGGTGTGATTGTCGTATCCGTGTACTCACTCGGCATTCCGTCAAGTGGCGGAAGCGGTACAGGAGACGCTATCAGGATAGTATTGGCGTAGCCGCGCGCACTAACGGGTCCCATGACTGCGGATACGTGCGGATAAAGCTGCGAAAGGATGGCAAAAGTGCCTCGGGCCAGCCGTCCGTCTGGCTTGTCGATTAGGTTCACATAGACTGGTCCGGCGACAATCTCGCGCAGTCGCTGATAGGTCTCCAGCGTCACCAGATGGGCGGGGACAGATCCGGATGAAAACGCATCCATAACAACCGCATCAAACTGGCGTTCTGTTTCATTGATGAACCTTCGCCCATCCGCATGTACGATCTCGAGCCGTCTGTTATCTCGGATCACAGAGCCGGCCCAAGGGAGATTTGCTTTCGCCACTGCAGTTATAAGCGGGTCTATCTCGACCGCTACGGCCCGTGCTATTGGGCGCATGCTCAACAACTGACTTGGCAACGTATACCCGCCGCCACCCACAAAGAGCACATTTGCATCTGTAGGCAGATCAAGCGACATGCGCGCCCATAGCATTTGCGTATAACGCAGAACCAATGCGCCCTCTTGCGATCGAGCACCGTTAGAATTTATCCGCTCAGCCGCTTGCGTAATGCGGTCTGAAAATAGGCGAACTTCACCGTTGCGCTGACCGACGTCGATGCAGGATAAGCCCGATTCATATCGACAGACCGGCCCATTCGTAAGGCCTAATGCTATGATCAATCCAGCAGGTGCGATCACTCCGAGTATAGACTCCGGACCGCCACGCACGAAAAGGACGCATAACAGAGCTATAGCACTGCATCCTGCAAAGGTCAGTGCCGAACCCAAGAGCGGTAATGCGACAAATCCTGCCAAAATCGCCCCTACGATGGCGCCCAATGAACCAGCCGCTAGTACGATGCCCAACGATGATCCCTCTCGTCCTGGCCGCGCCTCAACAGCCAGCTTCGCCAAATAGGGAGAGGGAAAGCTGACAAGCACTGACGCGGGAAAGAACGCTACGATAACCGACAGGATCATCCCACCCGTATTACGCGCTCCTAGCCCATACAGTATCGAAAGGATTGTCGGTGACAACGCCATCAGCAATGCAGTAGCTATCAGAGCTCTCCTGACGATCTGCGCCGCGACATCTCGCTCGCGTTCTGCAATCAACCCGCCGAGTGCGCTTCCTAATGAAAACCCCGCCAAGACCGTCGCGATTACAGTGGTCCAAGTGACCAGCGACGTTCCAAAAAACGGGGCCAATACGCGGCCAGCCGCAATTTCATAGGTCAGCCCAACCATAGACAGAACCAGAATAAGGCAGACCGTTTCCCAAAACCGCATGACAGCCCCCTATTTCGTGCACACGGCCTGATACATCGTCATCAGACAAGCCACAATCACCCTCAAGTCCAAAGGTAGTTTGCCATTATTAAAATTGCGGCGGGAATAATTGAGCTCAAAAGCTCAAAGCAGCCGCTCGTTGTGGACAGCACCGATGGCGGCACGGCGGACAAAGCACCATTTCGCTACGGTTGCGCAGACGACCGGTTTAGGGAAAAAGACGGGGTAACGGGCTATTGATAGAGCGCGTCCACCTCCGGCGAAAGCGCCATTCGATAGGGAACATCATTGCAAAAATCAGAACTAAAACTGAAGGAATTGTGGTCATCGGAGTTCAACTTGTGGTCCGTGCACCACGCCTCAACTATTGCCTACTACTCAAGAAAACTTGACCGCAAAGTTGCAAAGGACGCTTGAACCTATAGTTCTTAGAGGTTTTAAGTGCTTTCATCAATCAATGCAGGCAACGGCAATCAGTCTGTTCAAAATACTCCTGGAGTAGAATTAATGCTGACACGACGTCATTTCATTTCAACTACCGCAGCCATATTTTCGGCTCCACTAGCCAGCCCTGTATTAGCAAAGAGCTGGCCGACTGCAGCGCAGAAAGCTGCATGGGATATGCAGGTCACCCCAGTGGGTTTTGATCCAGCAACATCCAATCCTTGGGGACTGGAACCCCGGTTTTTACCCCAACGCGTAGTGAGGAATGACGGCTTGATACCTGGAGATATACATGTCGATGCGGTTGCGCGCTATCTCTATCATATCGAAGACGGTGGAACGGCGATGCGCTACGGTGTGGCGATAGGACGGGGCGGTCTGTATGAGCCGGGCATCTACACAATTAAGCGAAAGGTTGAGTGGCCGCACTGGACCCCGACCCAAAACATGATTGAACGCGAACCCGAAACCTATGCACAATTTGAAGGTGGCGTGGAGCCTGGACCTCAAAATGCGCTGGGTTCAAGAGCGCTCTATCTCTACGTGGGCGATCGGGACACATATTTGCGGATACATGGGACACCACAACCCAGAAGTATTGGAAGCCGGGCCAGTTCCGGTTGTGTGCGTATGGTTATGCCGCATATAAACGATCTCTATTCACTTGTTGAAACAGGGTCGACTGCACATCTTTATTCGGCTGAAGACAGCGTTGCCACCCCCAGCGTCGGAGCGCTTTGGTAATGCCCAGAGTAATAGAGAAACGTGCTAGGTTTGCGCGGGAAGACAGATGCGACGACCATCTCGCGTCATAACTGGCAGAAGCGTCGTTTCGACCCGTCCGCGATGTTCATACCAATAGCACCGGTCGCCCGGTAAGACCCGTGCAGTTGAGATATCTTGGTTTGGCGCGGCCAAGTTCACCAATTCGGGTGGGATGATTAAGTCGGTATTGGCGCTAGTGTCTTCAACTGGCGCACCTGCGCAAGCGGATAACGCAACGATGGCGACGACGGTAAGTGTCATTGTTTTTATCATTCAGTGGCCACCTTGTTAATTCTCAGTTGCGCAGATTTTCATTTATCAACCATGTCTGCTTTTTCACTATTTCGTCATGCGCAGGTATTCCAGCGAAAAAACTTCTTGAACCTAAAGCCACTGTAGACATTACACGTGGTCTGTAGAATGATTCTGGAGAAATCGAATGGTGAATTCCAAAACTGTGCAAGACGATGGCCATCATGCCCACGACCATTCCGATCACCAACCTGATGGACCTGCATGCTGTGGCGCAGAAAAAGTAAACGGCATTCAGTCAGCCCCCCCTCCTGAACACGGTCGTAGCTTTCAAGTCAGCGGCTTGGACTGCGCTGAAGAGGTCTCGATCCTCTCCAAAGTGGTTGGCCCAAAACTCGGCGGGGCGGAGCATCTTGCCTTTGATGTGATCAACGGCCGCATGACAGTCTTAGACACCGCCGAACAGATTTCAGATAGCCAAATTACAGAATTGGTGGCCAGCACAGGCATGAGGGCCCGTCCGTGGGACGCAGACAATGCTAGTGCCGATCAAGCGGCGCATCTCGCCAAGCAAAAGTGGTTTACTTTTCTGAGTGGTGGGTTTTGGACCGCCGGTTTTGGATACCATATTGTGGAGACCGGACTGGGTGGCGCACTTGGCCTGTTCTCCGGCCACGGTGAGGCCGCGATGCCGATGCCAGAGGCTGCACTATTTGGTTTCGCAATCATCTTTGGGGTTTGGCTGGTTGCACCCAAGGCGTGGTCGTCTGCGCGTCGGTTGTCGCCCGATATGAACTTGCTGATGGTCGTAGCCGTGGCCGGTGCAATCGCGCTTGGTGAATACTTCGAAGCCGCCACCGTGGCGTTTTTCTTTTCGCTATCGCTCTATCTTGAAAGTTGGAGTGTTGGGCGCGCCCGAAACGCTGTGTCGACGCTTCTTGATCTGGCACCGCCAACGGCGCGTGTTCTGAGGGATGATGGATCAGAGGCCGATATCCAGGCGGCTGAAGTTGCGGTTGGGACGCACTTTATAGTCAGAGGCGGCGATCGCATCCCACTTGACGGTGAGGTGACCGCTGGGGCTGGAGCTGTCGATCAGGCTCCCATCACGGGCGAAAGCGCGCTTGTTCCAAAGGAAGCCGGGGACGATGTATACGCAGGCACGATCAACGGCGAGGGCACGCTTACGGTTCGTGCAACGAAGACGGCGAGCGATACTGTTCTGTCGAAAATCATTCGCATGGTTGGTGACGCACATTCCAAACGTGCCGAAGTTGAGCAGTGGGTTACAAAATTCGCTCGTATCTATACACCCATCGTAATGGCGATCGCGATCGCGATTGCAGTCTTACCGCCTCTTCTTTTGGGCGGTGCATGGAACTACTGGTTCTATAACGCTCTGGTTTTATTGGTCATTGCCTGTCCCTGCGCCCTTGTCATCTCGACGCCGGTGTCGATTGTTGCCGCCCTGGCGGCTTCAGCGCGGGCCGGTGTGCTGATCAAAGGTGGGGCATATGTTGAAGCTCCAAGTCGAACCACGGCTATCGCCATGGACAAGACAGGCACAATCACCATGGGCGAGCCAGAATTGGCCGCAATCTATCCTATGGGGGAAGCGTCCGAAGCTGAGCTTTTGGCACTTGCGGGTGCTTTGGAAGCGCGGTCCTCGCATCCTCTCGCGCGTGCAATTCTCGGCAAGGCCGAGCGTGACGGGATCACCGTCAAAGCAGCTGAGGACACCCGCACCGTGCCAGGACGCGGGTTAGAAGGTCGCTTGGGTGAGCGAAATGTTTGGCTGGGATCTGATCGTTTCGCAGAAGAAAAAGGTTTTGGCGACACCATCCCCTCCGACCTTAGAAATCGGATAGAGGAGGCGGGCAGCACACTGGTCGCCGTCGGTGATGAGAGTGGTGTGACGGGTCTTCTCGAACTGCGCGACCGTATCCGCCCTGACGCCAAGAGCATTGTCGCGCAGCTGCACGCGCAGGGCGTCAAAAAGATCATCATGCTGACAGGCGACAACGAACGGACAGCCCGTGCTGTGGCCGCCGAAGTGGGGATCGACGAGGTGCGTGCCGAGCTTTTGCCCGAAGACAAGGTAACAGCTATTGAGGAGTTGGTGGCACAATATGACATGGTCGCGATGATCGGTGACGGAGTTAATGATGCGCCCGCCATGGCGCGTGCGCATTACGGCATTGCCATGGGGGCTGTTGGTTCAGATGCAGCCATTGAGACCGCCGACATCGCGTTGATGACCGATGATATCGGCAAGGTACCTTGGCTGATCAGTCACTCGCGCCGGACCATGTCGATTATTCGCCAGAACATCGGCATCTCGCTGGCCACCAAGGCCGTCTTCGTGGGCCTAACGGCCTTTGGCATGGCAACGATGTGGGGCGCAATCGCCGCTGATGTGGGTGTATCACTGTTGGTCGTCGCCAATGCCCTGCGTCTCCTCCAAGCGGGTGAAGCCCGCAATGATCGTTCGGGCGGAGACTGCGTGGCTGAGCAGCTGGCAAAAGGTGCGTTGGTGCGCGACCATTGATCGGATTGCGATAAGTCGTTAGTCTTAACGAAAATAGGCTCCAAAAGAGGGTGTACGAGCAGTGAAATTTCTTTCGATGACGCGACGCAGCGCAATGCTTGGCGGATTCAGTGCCGTTCTGTCCGGTTGTACGAACAAACCCCAAACCTACACCGGACCAGAGGTTACCCGTCTGCGGTTGTATAAGTCACAACGCCTACTGGTCCTTGATGGTGCATCAGAACCATTGCGCACCTTTCCAGTTGGTCTCGGCTTTGCGCCATCGGGCCACAAGCAGTTCGAAGGCGACGGCAAAACGCCGGAGGGATCTTATCTGATAGATCGTCGGAACCCCGCAAGCCTATTTCATCTCTCGATTGGGATCTCGTATCCGAACGAAGCAGACAAGGCTTTTGCAGCCACTCAAGGGAAGTCGCCCGGTAGCGATATTTTCATTCACGGCGGTCCAAGACCCGGTATCGACCCAATGGATTTGCAGGACTGGACGGCGGGATGCATCGCTGTGACTGATCCAGAAATCCAAGAAATATATGCCATGGTTCGGGACGGCACGCCCATCGACATCTATGCCTGATACTCATCAATACGCTCCCAAAACCATTTGGTAACGAGTGTTGACCTAGCCACTAAGCTACTTCGTCAAAAGAAACGGCAGGCGCAAAAGAAACTACTTTTTGAGGCAGATACCGTTTCAAGGCCTTGCAAGCGGTCCTGCGTTTGCGGAGCCCGGAGCAGCATTGGGCTGTCGCAATCGGACCGGTAGTGACAGTCACTGGAGGTACAAGCCGAGTATCGTCAAAGGAAAAAACTGCTGGCCCAAATGGGTCACTCGTAAGGAGTCTCTCAATCACTGCGCAATGGCCGGCGTAGCGGGAAACAGGCGCGTCACACCAGCGGCTGCACCGCTGACAACAGCGATATCCGTCGTCATGGTGAGGTATTCGCCCTGCGTCCAAAGCAAAAGAAAGTTGTCATAGAACCGTGACAGCGGATGCCCGGACTGGCCTGCAGGAATGATGTAACGAGAGCTGTTCGCATTTGCCAAGGACATCACCGCTTGAAAATTTGACCCGCGCCGGGTTTTAAATGGCAAACTGGCGCTTGTGTCAAAAAATGAGGCCCTCTGCGTGTCGGGATCGCCAGAGATCGGCGCAACGAGACTGACGAGATTTCCCACCAAGCCTAAGTTACGGATCGCGGACCACTCCATGACGAGCGCATGCTCCGCTCCCCAATACCAGGTGGTTGGATCATCACCATATCGTTCCGTGATCCAGCTCAGAGCGTCATTAAGCGCCAATCCGACCGCGTCTTGACAGGTTTCGAGACGTTCGGAAGGTAAAATGTCGCACCACACCGCTGCGCCGTCGCGATTGCTCAGAACAGCATATAGTAGATTTGGGTTGGGAGTGGCCCACAATGCCTCCACGGTCGGAAATTCGTCCTCGAGAACCCTGCGCTGCAAGGCGCGAACCCAAGTCCAGTAGATCAGCGGTTCAGGGGACATTCGATTCATATCGCCATTCCAGCGCGCCAGACGGGCCAAGACCTGTTCGCGCAGCACGATTGTGTCCGACGACATCCCAGACAATAACGGATCATTGAACCAGAATTCCCGCGCCATGAAAGGCAGAAGGGTACGGGCTGCTTCGCTTACAGTATCTTGCTGCGCGGCAACTGCCCCATCCAGAGAGAAGATCGGCTGGCGCATGTCGAGCCTGTCGCGGCGAAGCCTCTGGAAACCCTCGGGAGTCTCGGGCTGGCGTGGTGTCTTCGGCCATTCGAGCAAGGTCACACGATCTGCAATCGTAAATCCGAGGGCTGGTATGGAAATCTTATCCAATCCGCGTATCGCCTGAACGGCATCATCGGCCTTCATGAGGCGTTCGAGGACGGTCAGGAAATCCCCAGGGGCGCCAACCTCATTGTCGTCAAGGATCGTGGTGGAAGCCAAACCATTACTTTGAACGCCCCAGACAAGCCTGTCGGAACGTCCAACAATCACCATTGGGAGACCAGGAAGAGTAGCGCCAATCACCGGCCCGCTCGGGAGCCTGAGATCAGCGAGATACCATTGCGCCGGCAGGCTTAGAGGCCCCGCAATATCGGCAATAATAATGGGTTGACCTGACACCGTGCGCGCAGCTGGAATTCCCCACGCCCGCAGATGTGGTCCGAAGGAGGCGCCATATAGTTCTGGTAAGTCGGGCCTGCCCGTGGGGATCTGGCGTCTCACTTCTTCGCGCCAGACAGGTGCCCTGGAGTTTTCTTGCACACCGATCAGAAAGTTCTTGGCGATTGCAAGACTGTCGGGCGGCGTCCAAGGAGCGATAGATGACCGCGAAAAGAGCGACTCCGGTGCCCCTCGTCCCCGTCCGCCTTGGGAGAGTTCGCTGATCCAGGCGTTGATACCGTTCGAATAGGCCGTTAAGGCTGCCTCAACCTCCACGGGCAGTGCCGCTTGTTTCAATTGAGTCCTGCGCCCGCCAGATGCGCGCCGCATCCGAAGCAGTTGGCCGAGTCTATCTTGGGCATGTACGAAACCCAGGGCAAAGTAGATATCGTCCTCAGAAGTCCCGGAAATGTGCGGAACTGCGGACGCATCCCTGAGAATTTCGACTTCGCCACTGAGACCGGTGACGCTGAATTCTTCGGAATAATCCGGAATAGACGCGAACAACAAATAAATTGCAGACCCAACCATCAATCCGGCGATGGCGGTAACCGCCAGAAATGCCCGCATCAGAAATCGGAATATAGCCCTCATCTCTGTGTTTTCGATCACATCCCCGCTAGCCAAAAATACGGGCTAGGGCGATTGAGGCAAACATACCCAATAATCCAGATGCGATGGCGCAGCTCGCCGCATGATGTGCCATGTCCAGGCGATTTCCACCTCGTTTCTTGGCCAAAAGAACGCCCCAGATGGCACCGCCAATACCAGCTGTAACAATAATCATGTATTTTGTTCCTTCGTCTGTTCGGCAACAGCAAAGTAGTGACGCCGGTAACTTGCCAGCCACAAAATCGCAAATCCACTGACTATCAATGCATCTGCCAAGTTAAAGGCCGGCCAATGCCTTGATCCGACATACAGGTCGAGAAAATCCGTCACCGCACCATAGCGCACTCGGTCTACTACATTGCCGAGCGCCCCGCCGATGACCAACCCATATGCCAAGGCTTCAATTCGAAATAGCGTGCGCAACATCAAGCCAATCATCCATACGCAGATAACGAGAGCCAATACTACGAGGCTCCACCAAGGTAAGCCGCCCAACAATCCAAACGAAATACCATCGTTTCGTCCAAAAACGAGGTTGAACCCCGGAAAAACTGCAAACCCGGCGCTGAGCACGTCTGCATTTGCAACAACCCGCGCCTTAGTCGCTTGATCGATAACGATGGCAAAGATCATCGCAATTAGACCAATGATTAATGGTTTTTTTCGCGGTCTCATGCAGTCACCCCAGCCAAACGTCGAGAAACAGCATGATCACAAGGCCAATCGCCAGGCCCAGCGTTGCCTTGTTTTGGTGCCCGTTGCGGTGCGTTTCGGGAATAATCTCGTGGCTGATGACGTAAAGCATCGCGCCGGCGGCAAAGGCCAATCCCCAAGGTAAAAGCGGTTCGGCCAATGTGATGATGCCTGCACCCAGCAGACCACCAACCGGTTCCACCAAACCAGTCAGGGCCGCGATGCCCCACGCGCGGAATTTCGAATATCCTTCACCAAGAAGCGCGACAGCAACGGCAAGTCCCTCAGGGGCATTTTGAAGTCCGATCCCGATGGCAAGCGGCATCCCACCTTCGACACCGCCAGAGCCAAAGCCCACGCCGACTGCGAGGCCTTCGGGGAAATTGTGGATGGTGATCGCGATAATGAAGAGCCAAACCCGTCGAAGCGATGCTGATTCAGGTCCTTCTCGTCCTGTCTTGAAGTGTTCATGTGGCAGTTTCTCGTTCATAAGCGCCACTGCACCCATTCCCAGCAAGATCGCGATGCAAACAACTGCAGCAGGGGCTGCTTCATTCTCGAACATTGGTTCTGCTGCATCAAGGGCAGGGATAATCAATGAGAAAAACGACGCCGCGAGCATGACGCCAGCTGCAAACCCCAAAGAAAGATCGCGGGTGGCTTGTGACGGCATACGTCCGAAGAGAATCGGAATGGCACCAAAAGCGGTCATCAAGCCAGCAGCGAGACTGCCAAAAAAACCAAGTGCAATGGGAGAAAGAGTTTCCAAGTAACGTCCAGTTCAGTTTTCGGTGTAGGATGAAAAGATCTCTGTCGATCCATCATCATTGATCAGAAACACATCATATGCATCGCGATCGTCTTCCGGCCCCATACCCGGCGACCCATATGGCATGCCCGGCACCGCCAAACCAATCGCATCGGGACGCTCATCAAGGAGACGGCGAATGTCAGCAGCCGGAACGTGGCCTTCGATCACATAGCCGTCGAGGAAAGCAGTATGGCAGGAAACCATGCGTTGCGGCACACCACTTTCGAGCTTGAGGCGGACAAGCAGTCCTCCATTCATGTCTTCACCGGTTGGGTTAAAGCCGTTCTCTTCCAGATGATTCATCCAGCTAAGACAGCATCCACACCCATTGGTTTTCTTGACGTCGATTGAGGTTGCTTCAGCAAACGCCGGGGCCGCGGAGAGCGCGCCTAACGCGAGTGTAATCGCGAGAAGGTAGGATTTCATTGATTAGAGCCTTTCGTTTTTTCCGGTCACAACCAGTGCAGCCAAATGCGTTTCAAGGCGCAACCGGGCCTCTTCCAATCGGGTAGCCGCCAGCGCGTTTTGTGTCTCATCGGCGGTCGCGGTTGCAAGCCGGTCATCAGAAAGCGGATCGGTTGGACGACCATCAACGAGCACTTCATAGTGCAAATTGGGGCCGGTTGCGGTACCCGTAGCACCAACATTGCCGATGACATCTCCCGCCATCACGCGTTGGCCTAAAGACATGCCTTCGGGGACGGCGCTCAGATGGGCATAGCGTGTTTTCGTATCCGTGCCATGCGCGATCTCGACGACCCGTCCGTAACCGCCGCGCCAGCCGATAAAGGCTATTCGGCCGGGGGCTGTTGCATGGACTGGCGTCCCCTTCGCCGCAGCAAAATCGACGCCCGTATGCATTCTGACGTTGCCGTAAACCGGGTGGCGGCGTTGCCCGAACACGGAACTGAGCCGTGCTCCATCGACGGGTTGCGCAAAGACACGCAACACTTCACCGTCGACGTAGATCGTTGCGCGACCTGTTCCGTCTTCGGGCCAGACAACCTCATAAAGCGCGTCGCCGACATTGAGCGCCGCAAAAGTTATTTCAGGCTGACCAATCCGTTCATCGCCGAGGCGCGCTTCACGCCACAGGACTTGGAGCGTTTCGCCGCCTTTCAACTCTCTTCGGAAGTCGACCGTACCACCCAGCATCTGTGCGAGGTCGACGGCAAAGCGCGCCGGGATTGCGGCCTCTTCCAAAGCCGTAAAGAGCGAGCTCTCGATCATGGTTTCCCCTGCCAAGATCATAGACTCTGGATCAGGATTGAGCGTTCGTGTGGTGGTGCTGTCCCCAAAGGTCGCCTCAATGATCACACCGTCGTTAACGCCGAGTGTCACACTTTGCAGCGTGTCGCTGAACGACCTCACGACGGTCAACTCATGCCCCGGACGCAAGCGCCGCAGGTCGTACTCCGCGCCGAGTGCGAGAGCCACTTCTGCCCGAACCGACGGATTCAGCCCGGCCTCTCTGAGAAGGGTATCCAGCGTCTCACCGGACGCGATCTTGCGCGACCACGCCGTCAACGGCACATGAACTTCTGGCAAAACCCCGTCTGCCGATGCCAGATCGGGCGCGAACGGTTGCAGAATGACTGGCGGCACCCGGCTGTCGGATGATGCCATCGCAGGCAAACGCTTTACCGGGGCAGCCGGTTCCTGCAGATCGCGTGGTGCCCATTCGCCGACGTTCGCAAGCGCCTCCGGCACGGGGGTCACATCCCAATCGTTTGACAGTGCGACCGCGAAGCCGGAAACGCTGCCTGCCAAGACCAATCCCATCGTCCAGTATCTTATCTTCATGTCGTCTCCTCAGTGCTGTTCTGCATCGCTCGCCGAATTTTCGGCACCGCGAATTCCCGCGACTCGTGATAGTCGATTGTGCTCACAAAGCGTCCCCCGGCATCGAACAGGAAAACGCTTGCTGTGTGGTTCATGGTGTAATCACCATCATCGGTCGGCACTTTTGTGTAGGTGGCGCGAAACCCTTCCGCCGCGCGTGTAATCTCTTCTTTGGCACCCGTCCACCCGCGCAAGGCAGGGTGAAAATAGCCAATATAATCCGCCATCGTCTCTACGGTATCGCGCTCTGGATCCACTGTGATAAACACGACGTCAATGTCGGCTGCATCCTCGCCCATGTCGTCGAGCCAACCCGAAATATCTGAAAGGGTCGTTGGGCAAACATCCGGACAATATGTAAACCCGAAGAAAACCATGCTGGGACGCCCAATGAGGGTCTCAGGACCCACTGCAATACCCTCGTGGTTGGTTAGCTGAAATTCCATTTCCGAGAGTGGTAGCGGTCGTAGGCCAGCGACCGCTGGCGCGCCAGGGCCATCCACCTGCCACCAACCTGCAACGAGCGTACCGCCAACTGCGGCAACACCCGCTGCACTTAAACCAAGAACTTTGCGTCGCTGCATCAGCTCTTGGGCCCACGCGCGGCAATACCGAGAATTGGGACGTCCACGGTGATTTCGTCGCCATCGCCAAAGACGAGAGTGAGGGCGAACGTTTCTCCCTCCACCATTGGTCGCGATAGCCGCATCAGCATGGCATGTAGCCCGCCGGGTTCAAGTGCCGCCACCTCGCCGGGTGCGATCTTGATCTCACCGGCTGGTGTCATGGAACTCACACCCTGTTCATTGGTGGATGTGAGGTGGATTTCTGGCATCATTGCAAGGTCAGTCCGCAGACCAGTCAAGATCACTGTATTTTCGCCCATGTTACGGACCGTCATGTAGGCGGCACCCGGTCGGTTCATCCCAATTGACGCTCGGGCCCACGCGTCTTCAACCACCATGGTTGTTTCCTCGGCCATGGCGACCCCAACAAACCCTGCAATGGACAAGGCAGTCGCAACCAAGCTTTTCAATACTACATTCATGGAGTTCTGCTCTTTCTTATTAGCTCTGCGTGGCTGCAACTTCGGCAGCCACGAGGCGCCGCAACTCTGCTTCTCCAAACGGATCGAGGGGTTTTCCGTTCACGAAAAACGTGGGCGTTTGACGTACACCCATTGCTTCAACGTCCGCGCGGTCTTGATTGAGTATCCCGACCGTTTGCGGTGCCATCATCTGGGTACGCGCGGCCTCTTCATCAAGTCCGGCACTTGCCGCAACCTCAAGGATAAGTTCGGGACGAATACCGCCGTGAGATGCCCAACGCGGTTGCTCTTCTAGTATCGCTTCAAGAACCGGAAGGTAGACATTTTGCATTCGGGCGGCTTCTAACACGCGGATCGCCGTTTCCGACCCTTCCCCATGAAACGCCGTATATCGGATGACGACGCGGACCGCGTCGCCATGTTCCGCCATGATGTCCTTCACGATCGGGTGAAACGCGCGGCAGGCTTCGCAGGCCGGGTCGAAAAACTCTACGATTGTCACGGGCGCGTCCTTGGGCCCAAGGATCGGTGAGTGGGGCCGCATCAACGCTTCCGCCAGTTGGGGTGCAACTGGCATAGTCTCGGTAAGCGGTTTGGGGCGAGTTGCGTACCATGCCGCACCGCCAAACCCGGCAGTGCCAAGTGCAAGAATAGATAGGATCAGTCCGCGTCTGTTCATTCTTGTTTCTCCTTAAGGGAAAGGGCCGATAATACGCCAATAAGCGTGAAGGCTGCGAGCGCCATCAGCGGTATCGGAACGCCGAAGACCAATTGATTGTCATCTGTGCAGGATGGACCTGTCGCAGTGCAGGGTTGAATACGCTCGGGAATGACGCCGACATAAAGGCCCATGTGCCATAGGGCGACAGCCGCGCCACAAAGGGCCATTGCGATGCCATAGCGGCCAACTTTGCCGTCTTGCCACCACAGACCGAGGCCCAGTATTATTGCGAGCGGGAACATGAAAGCACGCTGGAACCAGCAGAGCACACAGGGTGTCTGTCCTAAAACCTCTCCGATAAACAAAACGGCGAACGATGCGACAAGCGCAATGACCCACGCTAGTCCAAGCGCGGTTTCTCCATATATACGGACCATACCTGTCAGATCCTCGCTTTCAGATCGGCAAGAATTTCTTCTGCTGGGGTGCCATAAGGCCAGGAATCGGCAAAGCCCGCTTCGGGATCAAACAGGAAGAGATGCGAGGTGTGCCCCATCGTATAGCCATCAGGCGCGGATGCTTCTTCAATACGCTCAAAAAAGATTGGGAAGGATTCTGATGTCTCTGCGATCTGCCTTGGTGTGCCGGTAAGGCCGATAATTCCGGCCTCAAAGAGTGGTACGTATTCTGCAAGGACGCTGGGTGTGTCGCGGTCGGGATCAATGGTAACGAAAATAGGCTGAACCTTATCCGCCTCATTCCCAAGGCCATCCATCACGGCCGCGACTTCGGAAAGTGTTGTGGGACAAATGTCAGGACAATTGGTGAAGCCGAAAAACACAAGCATCCAGCGCCCCGAAAAATCATCTTGTGTTTGGACCATACCGCGATGATCGGTAAGTTCGAAGATCGCGCTAAACGCCGTCGTATCAGCGCGAGTTTGATCAGCCCTATAGTCAGACCAAAACTGTAACCAAACGAAGGCCAACGTCGCAATGCCTGCTAGGCCCCATAAGACCTTCTGAAATCCTGTCAGTTTCAATGCAATCCGCCCGCCCGTGCTTCTTTCATTTCCAAGTGCGTCTACACCCTGCAGCTACTAGAGGTTCAATCCCCTATTACCTTGTATGACGCTGAGTCACGCTCTTGTGAGTAAGCTGCGTTCCTTGCAAGTCTCGCCCCCTAAACCTACAGTCGCTTCATATTCAAGAGGCTCAAACATGCTAACCATCGGAACGCTCGGAAAGAAGACTGGCACAAAGGTGCAAACCATTCGCTATTACGAGCAGATTGGTCTGATGCCAGAGCCCGGAAGGACCGGAGGCGGTCAGCGACGCTATGACGATGCGCAGCTCGACCGCTTGTCGTTTGTCCGGCATGCCCGTCAGCTAGGATTCTCGCTAGAGGCCATTCGCGAACTCTTGGACCTTTCCGATGATCCAAACCGGCCATGCCAAGAGGCAGATGCCATAGCGCGGCGTCAGCTCATTCAGGTCGAGCAAAGAATGGCGCGGCTAGAAGCACTTCAAAAAGAACTCAAGCGCATGGTGCATGAGTGCAGCGGCGGAAAATCCTCTGATTGCCGTGTTTTGGAAGTCTTGCGAGACCATTCTGAATGCCTGACCGATCACGACGAGATCGGTGCATGAGTCAAAAGCAGCGACTTATGCTAAAATTCTCAAACAAGAGCTTGAAGCTACAGTCACTATAGCAATTAGTGTCGTTCCAACATGATTCGAGGAGCGATGATTTTGCAGAAAACCGATCACCTACTTGCATCCACCAAATTGCTGGATTTCGATGCTGAACCTATTGCGCGTTTGATTAATAATCGTGGGTGGCGCGCCATGGAAGAATTTGAACGGATCGGAGCCGTTTACGATTTCGTCCGGAATGAAATCGCCTTCGGGTACAATCGGGCTGATGACATCGCCGCCTCGGACGTACTCTCCGACGGGTACGGGCAGTGCAACACCAAAGGTACGCTCTTGATGGCTTTGCTGCGCGGTGTCGACATAAGCTGTCGCTTACACGGCTTCACGATCCACAAAGGCTTGCAGCGCGGTGTTGTTCCCGAGCTTGTTTTTCCTATCGCGCCGGAAGAGATACTTCATTCATGGGTAGAGATCGAATTTAACGGCGCGTGGGTCAACCTCGAAGGTTTCATCCTAGACGACACATTTCTGAATGTCCTGCAAACATCATTCCCCGGAACCGATAGCCTTTGCGGCTATGGCGCGAGCACAGATTGCCTTAGCACGGCTCCCGTCGCTTGGAACGGGGAAGACACCTACATTCAGAAAACTGGCATCGTTAAAGATTTTGGAACGTTCAATACTCCGGACGACTTCTACGCCGTTCACGAACAATCCTTCGGATGGTTGCGGGGTTTTCTCTACCGCAACGTCATACGCCACTGGATGAATGCTCGCGTGCGTGGTTTCCGCAGCGGGCGCCTGAAGGCCGACCGACGCGGGACACATGCGCATGAGGAGCCTGCCAATGCCGCATGATCACGGACACACCCATATCAATCCGAATTTTGGGGACCGCCGCGTAGCCATCGCAATCTGGGCGAATGCGCTCCTCACCGTTGCGCAAGTCATCGGGGGCATCTTGTCGGGCAGTTTGGCTCTAATCGCCGATGCTCTCCACAATTTCTCCGACATGGCCTCGCTTGTCATTGCCTTTGCCGCGCGCAAGATCGCACGTCGTCCGGCCGATGAACGCATGACCTTCGGCTATGGTCGGGTCGAAATTGTCGCGGCCCTGATCAACTACACCACTCTCATCTTGATCGGTTTCTACCTGATCTACGAAGGTGGCATGCGCATGATCGATCCGCCCGAAGTCATGGGTTGGACCGTCGTCATTCTTGGTGGAATAGCATTGGTGGTCGACACGCTGACCGCAATGCTGACCTATTCGATGCAGAAGGGGAGCGTGAACATCCGCGCGCTGTTTCTTCACAATCTTTCTGACGCACTTGCTTCGGTGGCCGTGATTGTTGGCGGAACGCTCATCATCCTTTACGACCTGCGTTGGGTGGACCCAGCCATCACTATCGGCATCGCGCTCTATATCCTGTATTTGTCCTTCACCGAGATCGGAGGCCCAATCCGAACGTTGATGCTTGGAAGCCCGCCCAACATAGATGGGACAGACGTGGTCGCAGCGATCCAGGATGTTGATGGCGTTGTTGACGTGCATCACGTCCATTTGTGGCAAATGCAGGAACACGCGGCGGCATTGGACTGCCATATCGTTGTAGACCGTGCCCGACTGGGCGAAGCCGATACCATCAAAGAAGACATCAAAGCGGCGCTAAGCAAACGCTTCTCAATCGAGCATTCCACGCTTGAATTTGAAGCAAGCGACAATGCACATCAGGACGCCCAACTGTTTGGGCACGGAACATGACGACGGTGCAAATCCTCTTTTTTGCCACCGGCGCACTATCCAGTCTGCTTTTGATTGGCGCACTCCTTTGGTCGATCTTCCGTCCGTCTAAGCGGATATGGCCCCCGAACAGGGGAAAGTCCTTGATCCCGACTATTGCTTGGGCACTGACACTGACCGTGTTTGGGGCGGCGATCGGTTTGGGCGTCTTGGACTGGGGATCCATTTCTACACCCTACTGGCTGCGTTGGGCAGTCGGACCAGTCTTGATTGCGTTCGGAAACCTGATCGCATGGCAGGGCGCGTTCGGTATAGGTCTTAAGGCCACCAGCGGGCGGAAAGACAAACTCATCACCACCGGTCTCTACCGCCACTCTCGCAATCCGCAGTACCTCGCCGACATGGCCATCCTTGTGGGTATTGGTCTTTTGTTTTCTTCATTTTGGGTTTGGCCCATCGTAGTAGTCGGCGTTCTTCCATTGGCCATTGCCCCATTTGCAGAAGAGCCATGGTTGCGTGCTCAGTATGGTGCCAAGTTTGATGACTATTGCGCTGAAACGGGCAGGTTTGTGTAAGACTGCTATCTCACGCAACTGTTACCAGGTTTCTATTGAAGCTCTAGCAGCTAGAGGTCGTACGGCTTAGTAAATTGAAGTGAGGACGTAGCGATGACAAGTACAAGAAAAACCCGACGTCAATTCATGTCGACAGCGGCAATTGGTTTGCTCGCGGCACCTACGTTACTCAGTGCACAACAGCAGGACCTATCACCCGTCGAGCGGAATATTGCATCGTTCAAGGCCGACCCCTGGCAAAAGCACTTTGAAAACCTCAGACGTGGCGCAATTCTTTGCGACATCAATACGCGGGCAGTCCAGTACTGGTCGGAGGACGAGAGTATCTACAAACTTTACCCGTCCAGTGTTCCTCTGTCAGAAGATCTGACCCGGCGCGGTTACACCGAGGTCGTAAGGAAGGTTGAGGGACCCAGTTGGAGCCCAACCCCATCAATGAAGCAGCGCAACCCGGAATGGCCCGACTATTGGCCTCCTGGGCCCGATAATCCACTAGGAACTCATGCGCTTTATTTGTCGTGGCAGTATTACCGCGTTCACGGAACCGGCGATACGCGCAAGATCGGCAGACAATCATCAAACGGTTGCATCGGCCTTTACAATGAGCACATCGCGGAACTTTTTGCGCTGGCTGAAGTGGGAACCCAGGTAAGGATATTCTGAGTGTTCAGGCATTGGAACGAATGAGCAGTGAGACCTTAGATCTCAAGTCTGAGGTATCTCGGAGAGGTGGGTTTTTGGCGAATAGCGGTTTGCGAGAGCAATTACAGTCATAGAATTTGATGTGCCCTGAGGAAAAGCTCTATCAATGCGTACGCAATACAAACGTAGCCGCTCTTTGTATCGGAGGGATGGTCTTGGCTAAGGCGCTGCCAAATTCTGGTTTGGTCGAGAGATTTCGTGCGTCCGCCATATTCTATGGCGACGGTGCTCTTTCAGCAGCGCACGAAAACGAGACAAACCAGCTCCTCCATTTGAGATTGCTCACGAACCGGACATCCGTCGCCGCCGCAGCATTGATCAAAGAGGGCTCGGAACTGCCGTTCGCCGCGACGTGTACGAACGGCTGCTAACCCAAACGAGGCTTAGAGTGTCATTTCGCCCCCACCCGCAAACGACCCCGAGAAGGTCATAATTAAGGAACATGGTAGAAAAGCTTTCGATGTCTTGCAGTTTCTGCACAGCAAGAAAACACATCGAGATGGCGATGAACCATTCAAATGCTCTGAGTGTCGCGACAGAACCGTAAAATCCCCAACTCAACCCCAACGCCATAAGGAAGGCGACGGAAAAGATGGCGATCACTGGCTGATAGCTTGTTGCATCCTCATCAGGCACCTCATCGCCAAAATATTCGCGCAGAGCGTCGTATCCACCGATGCGATTACCAGCGATAATTGTCTGCGGTGTCGTTTCGACGTTATGTTCCTCTTTGAACGCATCCGTTTCTTCACGCGTCGTAAGATGGCGATCATCTACGCGAAAGCCCCGCCGCTCCAGAAGGTCCTTGGACTTCAGGCCATATGGGCAAACATGTCCTTCCATGACCATCCGATGAAGGATCGCAATTTCGCCGTTCGTTTTCATGTCCTTAGGCATGACTATTTTCCCTTTTAGCTGCTGCAATTCCAGTAACCCGTGAAACCAACGGCCAACGGCTGCTCGCCCGTCAATTCAAACAGCAGGGTCGCATCATCACCGTCCGCATCACCCGGCGTAAGCGTCAATTGACCGCCATCAGCCGTCAGCAGGCCGCCAGAATTGACCGGCCCGTCAGCTGCGAAAGTAACAAGTGATCCAGAAATTTTTGCCACGCCGGTGCCATTGCCATCAGTCACCAAAATCGGGTTCGCATTTACCGCGCGAATAAATGTGCATTCGCCCGCTGAACCAAGTGCAGAATTGATTTCGTCTGTCGCAAGGGGGGCCGGACGGATCCCTGCGATGATTGGTGTTGCAATCGCGTCTTGCAGGCTCTCTAGCTGCGCAGGTCGTTCCGCTTCGCCTAAAGGCCATTCTGGTCCCGCCTCACCATTTTGTGAGATATCATCAATCAGATAGCGCATCTCAGAAATTTCGCGATTTTGGGCAGTCACAATTTCCGCCGCAAGCGCACTTACACGCGGGTCGGTCGTTTCGGCTCTTTCGCTTGTCATAATGGCAATAGAATGGTGAGGAATCATCGCACTCATCCAGCTTTCATCCTGAACGGTCACTTGGCTTCTCACGAGCCAAAGAGCTCCGGCAAATATGACAATTGAACCAGCAAAGATCGCGACATTGGCCAATGTACTCTTGTACATATTCAGCATGAACAAGAGCATGACTATTGCCATGGTCGCGCCCATGACAATAGTCATGTAGAAACGTGTTTCGCTCCAATAGAGATGTTCAACCGAGTAAGAGTTGATGAACATCAGGCCGAACATCAGCACAGTCGATGTGCCAACCATAGCGAAGAACCAACCATAAGATGAACCAGAATGCGTGTCGGAATGACTGGCGTCTTGGTGGCTTTTAGCGTCGGTGTCATCACGACGCTCAGTAGAGGTATCTTGGTTCGCAAAATTGGTCATTTATTGTCTCCATCCAGCATAGTGTGATAGAAAAACAACCTTCCCGCGCCGGAGGGTTCCAACAGATTTCAAGATTTTTTGCGTGATCGCGACATTTGAATGAAGATAAAGGATGCCGAACAACTTATCAGCAGAAAGCCGTTCAATGCTTCAAGGCCGGAAATGAAGCGCAGATGATTGGTTGGTACCACATCTCCGAGCCCCAACGAGGTGTACGTAATCAAAGAAAAATGTAGAACATCCATAGCAGACAAAGCCGTATCTGACTGAAATTCCCCAATACCGAACCTCAAGCCCATCATATAGGCCAACCCGTAAACGCCTGCTTCTAGCACGTGCGCTGCGGCTGCAATGTGTACGGCTACGAGCATCTGCAACGAATTCGAGCTATTAAGATTGCCCGTGATTTGAGCGGCTTTGTTCAACGCAAGAAAGTGAATTGCACCGCTTACAGTGAAGCAAGCGACACCAAGGGTGATAGCAAGGAGCATAATCGCACCCTTCTAGAAAATGTTAGTGGGTTTCAGTGCGAAGCCATCAGTCAGGCGCCTTTCGAACAGGGGCGCCGCTTGCCATGTCAGTCGTAATGTATGGTTGGCCCGCTTTCTTCCAAGCAACGAAGCCACCATCCAAATGTGCGATACGCTCTCGGCCGGACATCAGAGCTTTGCGGGCCATTTTGCCTGATCTCGCTGATGAGCCACACATCAACACGACTGTTTTTCCTTCTTCGCCCGGAAGAAACTTGGGATCAAAAAATGCCATTGGCAAAAGCATAGCCCCTTCCACATGTTCGAACGCGTATTCGGCGGGAGTACGAACATCGATCAGGACGATCTTTTCGTTCGCTATCGCATCAGCAACTTCATCTGTTGTCCAGGTTTGCAGTTCGCCGTTATCAATGTTTTCTGTGTCCATGATTTCACCTCAGAATTTGTTTGCAGGAATTTTGAAATAAGAGTGGCCATCATCCTCTGGCTCAGGCAGACGGCCACCCCTCAGGTTGACCTGGAGTGCATAAAGCATGCGGTCTGGAAGACCCAGGGTATCATCTCGCTTGTCACGAAGGTCTATGAACGATGACCGTGTTTGTGTACCGCCAACATGAGGATTATTTTTTCGGTGCTCCGCAACAGTTGCTACACACGCCGGTTCGGTCCGGCTCTCTGTTCCGTAGTCATGACCGACAAACACCCGAGATTCATCTGGAAGAGCGAGAATTGCCTGAATTGAATTCCACAGGTCAAGTGAACTACCGCCGGGGAAATCTGCACGGGCTGTTCCGACATCGACATGCATCAAAGTGTCATGCGCGAAAATTGCATCGCCGGTGACATAGGATACGGACCCAAGCGTGTGCCCCGGGCTTAACATGACAGAAGTTTCAAAACGCCCGATTTGAAGACTATCGCCATCTGTAAAAAGCCTATCAAAACAATTGTCGGGCACGAATGATTGAGGCTGATTATAATAGTCTCTCCAAAGGATCGCGATGTCTCTAACCTTCTGCCCAATCCCGTGTGGGGCCCCGGTACGTTGTGCCAGCCAATGGCCAGCGGTCAGATGGTCTGCGTGAGGATGTGTGTCGAGTATCCAGTCGACTTTGTATCCTTCACTTTCAACAAGGCGCAGAATGACCTCTGCGCTTTCGGTTGATGTTCTTGCTGAGGCTGGATCGAAGTCTAGAATAGGGTCGATAATCGCACAGGATTTAAAGTCCTGGTCCACACAAACATACTGCCAAGACCCGGTCGCTACGTCGTATAGGCAATGTACGAGCGGTCCGTCAGTTGAAGATTGGCTGTCAAATTTTGCCTCTATTGGCATGTTTCCCTCCTCCGCCTGTTGATGAACCTAGAACAACTCTCCAGTGCTGGAGGGTTCCATGAAACCGGAAAAATCGACATCTATTTGACGATGAGGTCATATGCCCTGTGACAAATCTTTCAGTATGGGACAATCCGGACGGTGGTCGCCTTGACAGGCCTCCACAAGATGCGACAGGGTTTCGCGCATCGACTTCAGCTGAGTGATCTTGTTGTCGATCTCGGCCAAATGTTCTTTGGCCACAGCTTTCACCTGAGCGCTCTCACGGGTCTCGTCTTCGTATAGACCCATCAAGGTGCGGCAGTCTTCGATGGAAAATCCTAAGGCTCGCGCACGCCCCAAGAATGCGAGCTTGTGGATGTCGCTTTCACGGAAACTGCGGTACCCATTGTCACTGCGCAGCGGGCGGACGAGATTAATGTCTTCGTAATAACGGATCGTCTTTGGCGGTAATCCCGAGCGTTCAGATACTTCTCCGATATTCATAATGAACTCCTATTCTGCGGGTTGCGTTATTAATTCAGGTGATGCCGCCTTGTGTGGCGCTGCCTCGGGCATCTTCGGCGTGATGCGCCGCAAACGCAGAGCGTTGGTTAGAACCGAGACCGATGAAAGTGCCATCGCCCCTGCCGCAAAAACCGGCGAAAGAAGCAATCCGAAGGCTGGGTAAAGCGCACCTGCAGCAACCGGGATTAAAGCAACGTTATATCCAAATGCCCAGATAAGGTTCTGGTGGATGTTGCGCATTGTCGCCTGTGACACCTCTGCCGCATTCACAACACCGCGCAGGTCGCCGGA
Organism: uncultured Loktanella sp.; assembly: GCA_964478505.1. GTDB lineage: Bacteria > Pseudomonadota > Alphaproteobacteria > Rhodobacterales > Rhodobacteraceae > Yoonia. The sequence continues at coordinate 16,368 of CAYZKE010000001.1, read as the reverse complement.
CATCAACACGACGTCTGCGCTCTCGATGGCGACATCAGTTCCTGTACCAATAGCAATCCCAACATCGGCGTGTGCAAGTGCAGGCGCATCATTAATGCCATCGCCGACAAAGGCGATCTTGCGTCCGCCTTGCCTTAGTCTTTCAAGAGCCTTCACCTTTCCATCAGGTAATACGCCAGCAATCACCTCGTCGATCCCAACCTCACGACCTATGGCATCAGCAGTCTCCTGCTTGTCCCCAGTAATCATCGCGACCTTAAGCCCGCGGGCGTGCAAAGCTTCGATGACGCTGGCACTGGACGCTTTGACAGGGTCAGCAACAGCGATCACAGCAGCCAGAGATCCGTTGATCGCCGCGTAGAGTGCTGTCCTCCCCTGCTCCGCCAGTGAGCGTTCGTCAGCCTCAAGCGCTTTGGTGTCGATGTTTTGCTGCGCCATAAATCGGTCTGCACCGACCAGTACTTTTTGACCGTCGACCATAGCCTCGACGCCGTAGCCGGTCACGGATTGGAAATCTGTCGCAGTGGGGAAATCCAGACCTTCCTCAACGGCCGAGCGCACGATGGCCTCGGCAACAGGATGTTCTGACTGCGCTTCAACAGCAGCTATTAGGGCGAAGGTTTCGGAGCGTTCAAAGCCTTGTGCGGTGATCAAGTCTGTGAGTGTTGGTTGGCCTTCAGTCACAGTGCCGGTCTTGTCCAGCGCGATGATTTCAACTTCATTGAGATGCTGCAGCGCATCACCTTTACGGAACAATACACCCATTTCGGCAGCCCGTCCGGTGCCGACCATGATTGAGGTGGGCGTTGCCAAGCCCATTGCGCAGGGGCACGCGATAATCAGGACTGATACGCCTGCAACCAACGCAAAGGTCAGGGAGGGATCAGGACCGATCAAAAGCCAAACAATAACGGTCAGCAGTGCAAGTACCAGAACAGCGGGCACAAACCACATGGTGACGCGGTCCACCAAACCTTGGATGGGCAGCTTTGCACCCTGCGCCTCTTCGACCATGCGAATGATCTGTGCGAGGGTCGTATCTGCACCAACCCGTGTGGCTGCGAAGGTCAGGCTGCCAGTGCCATTTACAGTTCCGCCAGTGACGAAATCATCAGCGCTTTTTGGCACGGCAAGCGGTTCGCCGGTGATCATGCTTTCGTCAACATTGCTGCTGCCTTCAGTGACGGCGCCATCAACCGGAATCCGTTCACCGGGGCGCACAAGGACGAGATCGCCTATTGCAAGCCTGTCGATGTCGACCTCGACGGTTTCACCATCACGCAAAACGCGGGCTGTCTTTGCTTGCAATCCCAAGAGCGCTTGAATCGCAGCGCCGGTTCTTCCTTTGGCACGTGCCTCGAGCCACCGCCCAAGCAAAATAAGCACAACAATAACAGCTGCTGCTTCAAAGTAGACCGCACGGACACCATCCGGCAGCACCTGCGGCAGGAATGTTGCGACAACCGAATAGCTCCATGCTGCACCTGTACCCAGAGCCACGAGGCTGTTCATATCGGGCGTACGTCTCAGCAGAGCGGGGATACCCTTGGCGAAGAACCCCCACCCCGGGCCAAAGAGAACAATCGTCGCAAGAACAAACTGAATGAGCCAAGATGTTTGAATGCCGATGGTACGTTCGATCAGAAGGTGAAAGCCGGGGATTGTATGCGCACCCATTTCCAGAACAAACACGGGCACAGTAAGGATGGCTGCGAAAACAACGCAATTCAGGAGGGCCTTTGCTTCATCGGCTTTGCGCTCTGAACGCGAGGCCTGCGCGTCTGCTTGCGCGACTTCGGCCGGGTAGCCAGCGTCGCTGCTGATAGCGACAAGGTGTTCAGCAGTCGTCGCCCCGGTGACATACACAATAGTTGCATTTTCTGCGGCGAGGTTGACCGACGCCTCAAGCACGCCGGGTGCCGTCAGGAAGGCTTTCTCGACACGTCCAACACAGGACGCGCATGTCATTGACGCGATGTTCAATGTGATACGCGATGTGCGGGCGGGATATCCAAGGTCGGTCAAAGCATTGACGGCGGATTTCAGGCCGTCCGGCCCAGAAACCGTCACCGTCGCCGCCTCCGTCGCAAGATTAACGGTTGCGTTGGTCACGCCATCGACACCGTTTAACCCCTGCTCGACCCTGCCAACACAGGATGCACAACTCATGCCTTCGATGGATAAATTCAGGGTTCTTTGTTCGGTCATCATGCGGCTCCTCTAAGCTCTTGCGATAGAGATAGGGCTTCCAGCAACTGGAAGCTCAAGGCCTAAGTTGGATTTTTTCAAATTTAATAATTATCGGATTGACTCTCCACCAACTGGAAGCCGCATCTTGAGCAAAACACATGAATGGAGAGCGACATGATTTTCCGCGTACCCAAGATGAGCTGCGGCCACTGCACCTCGGCCATTGAAAAAGGCATCAAAGCCAAAGACCCTACGGCAGTTATCACAACTGATTTAGATTTGCGCTTGGTCACTGTTCAGAGCGACCTTGCAAAAACTGACGTCCAAAAAGCGATTGTCGATGCAGGCTACGAAGCCTCTGCCGCTTAGTTATTGGCGCGGGCTTGATTGACCATGCTGATCATTTGGTCAGCGTCAATCAGGCCTGGTGCCAGACTGTCGCCAATCACAAACGAGGGCGTTCCGCTAAATCCAATGGCACGGCTCAAACGCATCGACGTTTGAATATGTTCGTCAATCTCTGGTGCGTTCATATCCCGACGCAACTGCGCAATGTTAAGGCCAATTTCCTCAGCGGCACGGATCACGGTTGCTTCCTCCGCGCGACCATTAAGCCCCATCATCGCCCAGTGAAACTCATCATACTTGCCTTGATTGCGCGATGCCAAAGCGGCGCGGGCCGCAAACACGGAGCCTTCGCCCAGAATTGGCCACTCACGATAAACCACGCGCACATTCGGGTCTGCCGCAAGTAAGGCCTCCATATGCGGCTTTACTCGCCGACAGTACGGGCAGTTGTAGTCAAAGAATTCCACAACAGTGACATCGCCCTCAGGGTTCCCGAGTACAGGCGCATTTGGATCACGCTCCAGCGCGTCTCTTTCTGTTGCCAGAACCTGAGCGGCGACCAGCGCTTGGCTAGCCTGCTGTTGTTCTTCAAAGAGTTGCGCGGCCTCAAAGACAATTCCCGGATTTTCGCGAATTGCTTCCAGCACGAGCTCTTTTATCCTGTCTTCGGTCAGTTCATCGGCGACCGCCATGAACGGGATCACCAACATGGCTGTACTGATCAGTAGTTTCTTCATCGCTCATCTCCTTGCACCGCTATGTCAGCGGCCGTGCGCTCAGCCTGAGCAGCACGCACGCGCTCGGGCCATGTGGATTTTATGTAGGAAAGGATATTCCAGATCTCTTCGTCGCTGAGTTGTTCACCAAACCCGGGCATCCCACTGTCAAAATCCATGCCCTGTGCAGCCAAAGTCTCTCGGCCGCCAAGTTTGGTATAGGTGAATAGTAGGCTGTCGGCATGATGCCATGTGTGACCCGTTTCATCATGTGGCGGGGCTGGCAGGCGTCCGTCCGCTCCGGGACTGCGCCAGTTCTCTTGACCTTCGAGATTTGCACCATGGCAGGACGCGCAATACTGTCCATAGAGCTCTGCCCCCGCTACAATATCGACTGGGAAATCCGATGGAGCCAGGGCAACCTCTTCTTCTGACTGCGCCAGAACAACAGCCCCTCCGGCCGCCAAGGCCAGAAAGCCAAACCCGAAAAGCAGCGTGCGGCGTGTCATGCCACCACAATCCGTGTCATCATCCCTGATGCGGCATGGGACAGCATATGGCAGTGCAGCAACCACTCTCCGGGATTATCCGCGACAAATGCAATCTCGCGCGAGGTGTTTCTTTCAAGAAGTGTCGTATCGCGGAGTGATCCGAGAGAACCATCCTCGGCGACTTCGTGAAAATGCATGCCGTGCAAGTGCATCGCATGCGGAAACGCAGTGTCGTTGCGAATTGCCACACGAACATGCTCGCCAATACTTACCCGCGCGAGAGGTGGACCATCCATTCCGTCGGCGGCGCCATTAAACGCCCAAAACCGACCAGCATCGACAATCTCGCGCATCGATTTTTCTTCGCCACCCAGTGTGGCGGTCCGCAATCCGCCCATGGCACCGCCTTCCATGTTCAAGGTCAGTGCGGTCGCCTTTCCAAGATCTACAGGCGTGTAATTATTCGGCGGCAGCGCATCAGGCGCCGCCCGTCTGGTGGTCGCTCCACCAGTGCCGACTTCAAACGCAACCTGACTGAATGCTTCTTGTTGCCCGAGGTGGACAAGATGCGCCGTCTCGCCTGAGTCCGCAATCACATCGATGATCAGGTCAACTCGCTGGGCAGGCCCCAAAACTAGCGCTTCCGTCACTTTCTGTGGGACCGCCAAAGGCATACCGTCCAAAGCAACCGTCCATCCATCGAGACCCTGCAGTTGCAGCGGGAAGATCCGAGCGTTCGATGCATTGATCAAGCGCAGACGCAGACGCTCATTCTTACGTGTATTGAGGACCAGATTGTACGTCGCATTGGTGGTGATGAAGTTACCAATTCTACCTGCATGGCTGAGGGCATGCGACGCTTCAAAATCATCGTCCAGCTGGGCGGTATCGGGATTGACCAGCCAGTCATCCAAGACCAAAACCTCTTCGCGGTCGATGTCGATTCTATCGGCCTCTTCGACAATGAGTGGGCCGTATAGACCACGCGCGACCTGCTGCGTGGACATGTTGTGAGCGTGATACCAGTACGTGCCTGCATCAGGCGCGACAAAGTCGTAGTCGAATTCTGCGCCGGGCAGAACGGCGTTTTGGGTGAGGCCCGAGACACCATCCATCGCATTGTCAATGCGGATTCCGTGCCAATGGACCGACGTTGGTTGTGACAGAGTATTTCGGAGCATGCGTTTGACCCGCGCGCCCTGCGCGACCCGTATCTCGGCACCTGGCGCATTCCCGTTAAAACCCCAAAGTGTCGTCCGACCATAGTTATCCGGCAAAAGTTGGACGCTGACCTCTTGTGCAGACAAGAGGTCAGCGTTTGCGTCGGCAAATGCACGTGAACTGGGGAGGGTTGCGAGTGCAGTTGCTGACGCTATGAACTGGCGGCGGTTAAGGCTGCGCATAAGTGAAGAACCTTCCTAAATCTCGTTATCCATGATGTAGGTCGCCATCGCGTCCAAATCATCATCGGTTAAGAACCTTGTGCCAAATTGAACTACCTCTGCCATAGATCCGCCAAAGACATCACCCGACGGGGTAATGCCTGAGCGCAGTGCATAGGCGAGGTCGTCTGCGGTCCACCCTTCCGCCAAAAGGTCACTTGAAAGTATCGAAGGCGCCTTTCCACCGACGGGCAGATCGGCGTTGCCTGAAAGACGCTCGGTTATAACCCGTGCGCCTACAACATTCCTTGGTGTATGGCAGGCTGCACAATGGGTCGCCCCGTTCACGAGCTCTTTGCCGCGGTTCCATGCCTCGCTCCTGCCTGGCTCAGGGGCGGTATTTGGTTCTGGCAAAAAGGCTGCCCGCCAAAGCTTCAGACCCCATCTTTGATCAAACGGAAAGGTGACTTGGTGCTCCGGTGCTGCCTCGCCGACCGGTGGCACTGTCTGAAATGCAGCCCAAAGATCGGCGATATCCTGATCCGAGAAGTTCGCATAAAAGGGATAGGTGAAGGTCGGATAGTAAGGTTCGCCGTCGGGTGAGATGCCCTGCCGGACAGCACGCGCAAAATCTTCGGCTGACCAACTTCCCATCCCGTAGTCAGGATCGGTGGTCAAATTCGGCGGATAGAACGTGCCGAAGTCTGTTTTGAGAGGTGCTCCTCCTGCGAGAGGTGCACCGCCCTCTTCCGCATTCGTATGGCACGCGATACATCCGCTCGCGCGTGCGAGGTAGGCACCCTTATTCACATCGCCGACCAATGCAATCTCTTCAACTTCCTTGCCAATCGGCCAAACGATCGTAGCAGCCACTGTTCCGACGACTGCAAGCAAACCTGCCCCGACAACCCAACGAAAAATGCCCACGGCCTAGTCGTCCTCGGCGCGGAATTTTTGGTGACACGCAGAACATGTTTGCGCAACTGCAGCAAATGCTGTGTCTGTTGGCATGGTCGCGAACATATCGACTGTCATCATGTCGCCTGGGCCACTCATACCACCGCCCATTGCGGGCGCCTGATCGGATCCCATCATGCCGCCACCCATCATTGAAGCCGCTTGATCAGCTTGGCTCGCAGCCAAACCAACATCGGCACTCAACTTCAGACCTTCTGCACGCAACTCCAACTGTTCGGCCAGCTCTACGAACTCGTCCCAGTCTTCCCAAACAGATGGCAACACTTTTGAGACTGGTTGAATCGAACCTTCTGGAAACAGGCTGGTCATTTGTTGGCCCGCATGTGTGACCATCACATCTGCACCGGCGCGCACCTGATCTGCATCAAAAGGTGTCCGGCCACGCATCATTGGGGTCAGCTCTTTAACGACATCACCTAAAGCGGTCATGCCTTGCATGCGTTCCAGCACCACGCCAGTTGCACCTTTGTGCGCCAAAGCTGCCGTTGCCGCGATGATGCTTGCTGTCGTCAGAATTACCAGTCCAGCGCGCATTCTCGTATCCCTTCTAAAATATGCCGTTAGCTCTTTGGAGCTCGCGGATGTAGGCGACAACCATCTTCACATCGCCGTCGGTCAGACCTTCAACGGGGGGCATGTTGCCGAACCTCCAATGATGCGCTCTCACCCCATTCCTGACCGCGAGGAGAAATGAAGCGTCGCCATGATGCCCGGGTTCATAGGTGATATGAACCAATGGCGGTGCGATCCCATTTTGTCCTGCTGCATTCGTACTGTGGCATTCGGCGCAGGCAACGTTAAACACTTGCTCACCGAATTGAGCATTTGCAGAAAGCTCCGACGGCATATTCACTTCAACAATCGGATCACCGACTTCCAGACCAGACAGATTGGCAGGCGTCATGGAATGGCCATTCACTGGCGGTGCTGGCTGCATCTGCTGCCAAACAAGTCCAGCGCCACCGACCACAAAGAAGGTGACAATAAACAACGCAGATTTATCCATCAGAGAAGCTTAACCTGTGTGCCGATAGGTGTGCGGCCAAACACCTCTTCGATCTGTTCATTGTAGAGGCCGATACATCCGTTTGAAGACCGGCGTCCGATCTTGCGTGTATCCTGCGTGCCGTGAATGCGGTAGTACTGCCAGGACAGATACAGAGCATGTGACCCGAGAGGATTGCGTGGATCACCTCCTTCGATATAGGCGGGCCACTCAGGATTGCGTTCACGCATGGCTGGCGTTGGGCCCCACCCCGGCGCGACTTTCTTGTCGATCACTTCCGTGTATCCGAGCCGGGTCAAGTCTTCAGAGAGTGGTACTGATGTTGGATAAATCCGCATCTCACCATCGGCCGTCCAATGTTGCAGGAAACGTGATCCGGTGTCCGCCAAAAGAATGCCTTGGCCGATGGCGTCAAAATGATCCTGCCATTCATGCGGCTGAAACGACGCGACGTTGCGTGTCACGCTTTCCAATGCCTGTGCGTTCACGATGGAAGGGGCCGCCAAGGCGGTAGCGCCGATACCTGAAACAAAGGTTCGGCGCGATAGAAGTTGCGTTTTCTTATTCATCTAACTTGCCTCTTTTTATCTGCTTTCCCTCAGTTCTAACTGCACAGTGGGATTTCATGAAGAGTCAGCGCGTTGGTTTTTTGTACTGATATGTAACGCCTATTGGGCAGCCGCGGAAATGTTGCACCCACGCGGTGTGTTACGATGTTGTCACGCCAAGAGCGCGACGTTTGTCACTCTTCGATCGGGGCGTATCGGGCGCATCAGCTGAGGTCACATCGGGCTTTACGTTGCGTTCAAATGGAAGTCGCACAGTGGCGCGAAGCCCTACCTGTGGACGGTTCGTAAGCGTGACTGAACCGCCGTGTTCAAGGATGATACTTCTTGCGATCGACAAACCGAGCCCATGACCGCCAGTATCACGCGATCGCGATGTCTCAAGTCTCACATAGGGGCCAAATACCGCCTCAAGTTCATTCTCTGGAATTCCGGGGCCCTGATCGTCAATTTGGATTTTAGCATACCCATCGACGACTTCCCAAGAAACACGCGCTTCCATTCCATAGCGAATAGCATTCTCGATCAGGTTTCGAAGCGCGCGTCGCACAGCACTTGGTTTGGCAGGTACGATCAATGGTTGGTCCGAAAGGAGCGATAGACCATCTGTCGCCAATCCCGATAGTAGCTCGTAAATATCTGTTGGGCAGACCTCTTCATGCTGTCCAACGCCTTTCGCGAAATCCAGCGTTGCATCCACCATCTGCTGCATCTCTTCACCAGATGCGACCAGAGAGGCGCGGGTTTCATCATCGTCAACCATTTCTGCGCGCACTCTGAGGGCCGTCAGCGGCGATCGGAGATCATGGGCGAGTGCGGCCAACATTTGCGTGCGATCCGAAACAAACCGTGTCAGGCGGTCTTGCATGGTGTTAAAAGCCTTTGTCAGATCCTGGACCTCTTTGGGACCCACAACAGGCAGTGATCCCTCACCGGCGCCGCGTCCCAATCGCTCAGAGGCATCCGCCAACGTATTCAGCGGGCCAGTCAATCGCGTGAGAAGGAACCAAAAGCTCGCAAGCAACAGAAGCGTTGCAGTCAACACAAAGGACACGTTAGACGCGGTCGACCATTGCAAAGGTGGCCGCTCAAACCGGGTGCCAACATTCAGCCAGTCCCCACCTGCTAAGGCGATGGATAGCTCCATTTCAATCGCCGCTAAACTGCCCTGCATCATTTCTGCATGCATCTCGGCCATCTCAGGCGATAGGTTTGGTAACGGTAGCAAACCTTGTTCAATCTCATGAACCTCAACCCGAATATCACGGCTGTAGCTGTCACCGAGCAATGCGCGCACGCGGGCCTCGACGGCGCCTCCATCGTCGTGATTGCCGTGTGCAACCGATGGCACGTCAGATAGATCAAATCTCACCAACGGTGATGTCGCCGCCTGAATGATCTGGGCATGTAGATCAGCAGGCGCTCCTTCGACTAACTGCGCAACATTGGCAGCGCGGCCAGCCGCTTCAGCACCAATCGCCGCTTGTACCGCGAGCGATCGTTCATCCACAAAAAACCAAAGACTGAGCGCTTGAGCCACAAACAGCACACCCAAAACCAACAATGCAATTTGTGTTCTTAGCCTCCAAGCCATGCGCGTCACTCCATGACCTCAACTTCGGCGGTAAGACTGTAGCCGCGATTTCTGATCGTCGCGATGACGCGAGGCCGCAATACGTCCTGCTCGATCTTGCGGCGCAAGCGACTGATCTGATTGTCAATCGTCCGATCCAACGGGCCGGCTACCCTGCCCGCGCTGAGTTCAAGAAGCTGGTCGCGGCTGAATACAGCCCGCGGTCTTTCCAAGAGTATCGTGAGCAACTTAAGCTCACTCATTGTCAGCATCGTCCTGTTGCCATCTTCATCAAAAAGAGTGCGCCCATCATAATCCAACTCCAGATGTGCAAAGCGGAGTTTTTTGCCAGAGAAAGGCTCGATTTCCGGGATCTGTTGCGTGCGTCGGAGTATGGCATTGATACGCGCAAGCAATTCTTTGGGGTTGAATGGTTTTGCCAAGTAGTCATCCGCACCACCGTCAAGTCCAGCAATCCGATCATCATCATCGCCCATCGCGGTCAGCATCAAGATAGGGGTTTTCGACGTTTGGTGAAGACGCTTGCAAGCGCTCAATCCATCCTCTCCCGGCATCATGATGTCCAAGACGATGAGATCGAATTTCGCCTCAGTCAGCTTCGTGTCCATCTGCTCTGCATCTTTGGCAACAGAGGTGCGCATCCCGTTACGCTCAAGATAGCGAGAAACGGACTTTCTGATTTCCAGGTGGTCATCAACGACAAGGATGTGCGGCATAACGGTCATATGGTCCGTATAGCCGTTGTGAAAAAGAAATGCCCGTCCCATGTTTGTAGCCAAATGTAACAGTATCGATAGCTATACACCGCTCGACTTCGCGTGCCGCAAAATCTACCTTTGTACGAACCAACTGAGGATTACCCCATGAACAGAAGGCATTTCATTGTAAGCGCGGCAGGTTTGCTGGTGGCAGGTCCCGTGATCGGGCAAACAGCTCCCGTTATGCAAGTTGCCAAGACGCCCACTTGTGGCTGCTGCACGGCTTGGGTTGAACGGATGGTAGATGCCGGTTTTTCCGTTGAAGTTGAAGATGTCGATCAAGTGGTTCTATGGGCCATGAAGGATGGCCTTGGCATCACGTCCGACCTGTCCGGTTGTCACACAGCGCTCATCGGCGACTACTTTATCGAGGGCCATGTGCCAGCCCGCGAGATTCATCGTATGCTTGCTGAAGCGCCTGATGCACGTGGATTGACTGTCCCCGGCATGCCCATGGGTTCGCCCGGGATGGGCGCGGCAGGAACAGGTGACCCCTACGAAGTCCTGCTCGTCCTGAATGACGGCGCAACACAGGTTTTTGCAAGCTACGCCTGACGTGGCGCTGCAAGACACCTTTCGCAAACACTTCAGCCTCCAGCTGCCATTTGGTCAGTTTTGCTGGAACCTGACGCTTCTCAGCGTTCTAAGCCTGTTGCCATTTCTGGTCTTTTTCGTCGCCCTTACGCCTGACTTCACCAAGATACTGGTGGCAAACCCAACAGCCCTCAGTCGTTTTTCCCGGCAGGTTGTCACCAACGGTTTACCTGTCGTTGTCATCGTCAATTACATTGGTTTCGTTACTGCATCCGGAGTCTTGCAGAACGCAAAACGATCGGCGCTGCGCTATATCTTTATGGATAGCTTAGTGCGCGCGGGTGCATTCGTAATGCTTCATATGCTGATCTACGTCTTTTCAGCAGATTGGTTTGGCTCGTTTGGCGGTGACCGCTGGACGGCGCTACGTGTCGTCGGACCGACACTCGAACGCTCCTATCTGTTCGAGAACATATCAGGTGTATACCTCTACGCGCTTCTGCCGGGCACAGTCATCACCTCCTTGGCGGTAACGTTCAACTCAACAGACACCAAGAATGGTCCATTTTCGGCAAGGTCAGTTAAGGTGATAATAGTTGCATGCGTTAGTCTTGTGCTCATGGTCACATTCCTGTCCATGGCACTGACACAACTATTCAGCAAATCATGAAAGCCGATCAGTGGTGGTGCAGTTGGTAGATGCCTCTTTGAGGGTTAAGCACTTTGCCTTCGGCAACCAATTCTCGCAGAGCGCGATATGTGGCTTCATGGGTCAGCGAAACAGTGGCCGCAAAGTCGATGACTGTCCCGACAAGAAGCCCTGCAACAACACCAGCATATACTCTGTCCTTGGCTGATCGAATGGCGAGAATCTCGCGCATCTGTCGTGTCAGCTGAACTTGGACAGACAGTATCTTGCAATATCCCTTCGCGAAGTCATGCTCCTGAAGCCCCTTTAAGACCGCTGTTTTGTCGATGATGAGCACGCTTCCGCTTTGTTGTGCCACCGCATCACAGTGATAGGTTTCAGAGAAAAGCGATGCCTCGGCAAACCACGTTCCAGGCGTCGCGCGATGTATCATTATGGTTTCGCCATCCTCGCTTACCCGAACCAAATGCACGGTGGTATCATAGGCAACAAAAAGACCAAACGTCCGATCGCCGTCGCGAAACAGATGATCTCCCCGCCTCACTTCTACGGGTTTCACAGCCGTCTTCGGCAAGAGATCGAAAGGTGTCGGTATCATATGATCAAGATCATATACGTTTTTGAATCCGGTTGGTATCCGCAATTCAGGAAAAATCGAAGGAGGGATCAATGAAGATCTTACTCACTAGCTTCTTTGCTTGGATTGCATTGGCGACAGTTGCGGCATCTCAACACGCGCATTCAGATCACGCTGATATGGGCGGGAAACCAAACCTTGTGTTGTCACAGCCTGGTCAGGGTGCATTTGCTGCGATTGCCGAAATCACAGAAGTCTTGCGAGACGACCCCAGTACAGACTGGTCGAAGGTCAACATCACCGCCCTGCGGGAGCATTTGATTGATATGGATTTGGTAGCTAAGGACGCCAGTGTTATCGCGTCCCCCACCCCGCAAGGCGCAAGCTTCGTCATCACCGGCGATGGGCGCACGCGGCAAGCGATAATAACAATGGTCCCTGCTCATGCACCATTCCTTGCTGCGGAGACAGGATGGGACGTTGTGGTCGAAGAGACCGACAGCGGCGTCACCATGCATGTTTCTGGAGATGCGACACAGATTGCTGCGTTGGGTTTCATCGGCCTGATGACGATAGGTGCCCACCACCAAGAGCATCACCTGATGATGGCCCGAGGAGGTGATGTCCACTAAGCTGAAAGGCGTAGGCAAGTTTCTTGACAAGGAGTTTTATCACAACCATCAGACAAATGAAGTTAATACAAATGAGTGACTAACGTTGCTAGAAGTTTGCACTGGTCATCGCTAGAAGTCTTGGTCATGCTTTGCTGGCATTTGAGGATGACTTGATGAACTACCGAATTCTGTTGCTTTGTATTTCTCTCTTTGGGCTTTGGGCATGTGCAAGCGTTGCGCCGGAAGATGACGTTCCGCTTAACCCATTTGTCGACGAGTTGCCGGAAGGCGTCTTGGCGATTGCCGCCCCTTTCCAGGACCTCAATGCTGTGATGATAGACCCAACTGACGGATGCTATGTCTACCGGCACGCCGGTCCAGTCGAAACCACTTTCCTCCCACTTCGCACCAAAGGCGGTCGGCCAATTTGCACCAGACTGCCGGAACAAAGTGAGGCAAGCTGACTCTTTGAAAAACCACGTTCCGGCTTGATCAGGTCAGGTCAATTTCGCGTGGCTCGGTGACCGTATTTTCGGGTGGATAAAGAAAAGCGGTCGACCCGGTTCTGACCTCGGCATGCAAGTCAATGATATGTGCCATCACCATGCGCACGCAGCCGGAACTCGCCCGGCTACCGATTGATCTTGGCTGAGGAGTTCCGTGGATGCGCAGGTAAGTGTCACGGTTCCCTTCGTAAAGATAAAGCGCGCGCGATCCCAATGGGTTCGTCGGTCCACCATCCATTCCGTCCGCGAATTGCCCGTAAACGTCTGGTTCGCGTTCAATCATTGATGCAGTCGGGGTCCATATCGGCCAACGCGCCTTGCGTTTGATGTTGTAGATGCCCGGCTCATACAAATCACCCCGTGCGATCGCCACGCCGTAACGCATGGCCGTACCATCACTCTCAATGTGGTAAAGATATCTTGCGATGGCATCTACGTGAATGTCCCCGGGCACGAGGCCAGGATTCGCCTCAACTCGCTGCGGCAAGAAACGGGAATGCAGGCCCCAAGGGTTTGACGTTGCGGGGTCATAGTTTGACGGAGTTACCCGCGCATCCCACCTCGCCCACATGGATCTGTCGGATATGGGTGTTTTCTTTGGCTCGACAACATCCTGTTCCTGCGCAAGTGTCGGCAAGGGTGCCGCAAACAAGGCGGCAGTAGAAGTCAGAAATTGGCGCCTATTCAACTGGTACATGTTCTTCTCTTTAGGATTTGCTTTGCAGTTCTCAAGGTAGGATCGAGATACCCATAGCGCGTTAAAGTCTCGTAGATAAAACGATTCTTTCAAGTCCTCGATATTGCAAACGCAACGCGATCAGGTTGCCAGCGCTAATATTTATCCAAATGTATCCTTGACCCTCTTCTACTGGAAGCCAGTAACGGTGAATGCTACAACTGTTTGGAGAGAATACACGATGGCAAAGACTGATCAGCAGGAAACAGCAGGTTCCTCAAAATTGATGCATTACGGCATGATGGTATGCTGCGCCGTGATGCTCCTGCCGGTTGCGGCATTCCTGCTTGCAGGCGGAACGATCGCTGGGATGTGGAACAATCTGGGGCTTTTTGCGCCAATCGCACTTTGCATCGGCGCCCACCTATTGATGTTCAAAATGATGGGCAAGTCATGCCACAGTTCGAAAAAGGAACAAGATCACGAGCCAGTTGCAGACGCCAGCTTTGAGGACGCTCATGCATCGGTTCCGGAAGTTGCCCGCCAGTCGTAAGCACGCATGGCCTCTATCGTTGGCAACTGCAGGCTTTTTAGGTCTTGGCGCTTGCTCCAATGTGCAAGCTGACTGCCCGTATGACCAAGTCTCTGTTGCGCGTAATCTGGCTCTTCCCGACGGGTGTATATTGCAAGGGTCCATAGGCGGTCAGGTTCAAATTGTATCTTGCACCAATGGAAAAACGGGCTTTCACTTCAGTGAAGATACTATGGCGTTTTATCCTGCCCGATAGTCAGCTGAGACAAGGCGCGTAGAGAGCCAAGGTGATCTACGAAAGACTAATACAGCTAGGAACATGGTTCCGGAATAGGAGGAAGATATGAAACGCATAGTAAGTCTTGGATTACTCATCGGCACGCCAGCAGCCGCTGACACAAACGGATACGGCGACATGATGAATTGGAGCTTTGGAATGGGAATGATGTTTGGGCCCGTGCTATGGTTGATTGTGCTTGGACTCGTCGTGGCGGGAGTTATCTGGTTTGTCCGTGGAACCCACCAAGGCGTAGCGCAGCAAGATGGGTCCAAAGCGCGGGCGGAACTGGATCTCAGGTTTGCTAAAGGTGAGATTGATGCCGATGATTATGCGGCGCGCAAGAAACTGTTGGAGAGCTGATCAGTTTGGCATGACCCAACAAGCGAGAAGGACCTGCTTTCGCTGGCCTTTCTCCATGACATGTGACCTGAGAAGGCGCTGATCCGCAAGTCTCGTTAACAGCTTTTTCAAGCCTTGCCGTTGCGGATCATTGCCGGGATTTCTGATAGTTGCGGCTCGGCGTGCTCGTCAGGGCGCCCCGCACTGCCTCAGGGCGAAGCTCACCCGTGCATTCCAATCTCACGGTTTATCTCCTTTGAAGCAACAAGAGAAGTCAAAGAAGCGGTGGCGGTTCGCAGCAGGTCCATAGGCCAACCGCAACACGGTGCACTATTGCTTTGCCTCCAGTGCCGTCCGGATCTGACGCGCTGCAACCTCTTTATCATCCGCATCATTCTCACGATACTCTCGGTAGCTCACACCGGGAAGCGATGCGAAGTCTTCAGAGAGCTTATTTGGAAACCAAGTCTGGCGTATGCCTTCAAACCCGGGCAGTTGACGTAGCAGCCGAGACGTGAATCGGGTGCAATTTGCCTGCGGCGCCGACCCAGCGTTCAGCGCAAGAGCTAGTGCCTGCTCGGCAATGTCTTCTTTGACAGAGACTTGTTGACCAACGACATAGTAAGTGACGCGCGCATGAAAGCTGACATAGTAATTCTCGAGTTGCGGGGTTACGCCAAAGAGCACGTCATTGCGTTCCGGCATCTGCTGCTGCTCCCATGACCCAGCAGGATCAAACAACACGCGCTGACTGGCATTAATCAACAGAGCTGAGTGTGCCCCGTTGTCAGAACCGGTGTTTTTCATAGTGTAGAGCGTCAGGTGCTTTGGCCCCGGATCACGATAGACTGCCTGCGATACCACGTCATCTGGAGCCCAAACATCTTGCGCAGTGCAAGCCGATACAAGAAACGGAAGTCCGACCAAGAATCGGCGCCTGCATATCGTGAACTTCATTGGAAGGTAACTGAGAAGACTGCGAGAAAAACCGCAAATGCAAAACCCGACATCGCCATTTCATGCATAGGTTCGTCTAAGGCTGGTAGCAGGGTCGCGATGTCAGCCTTCGCAAAGTAGAGGTTTGCCATTCTTGATAGGACCCATTTCTCATTCTTAGACTTGCCGGGCTGACCGAGCGTTAAGCCTTTTTATCAAACCACTTAACTTACGTCAGGCGCTGATTTGTCATCAATTGTATCGTTGACACCGTGGCAGCAAGTGATCCTTTTGGAGAAGATGCGTCTTTTTCTACTGATTGTCAGCAAGTCAGCCGGTTACTCCTATAAGTTTGACATTTGGTTTGCGTCAGCCAGTCGCCATGACGTCGTCTTATCGGCAAAACCAATGCACACCCGATTGGGAGTGGGTAAAACTTGGGGGTCACGCGGCTCTTTGGTTAGCGCCGGTTAGCCGACCGTCGAGTACAGCGGCACGGACAACGGCCACCCGGTGGGCTTCCTTGGGTGACCATCTCATGCGGCGTCGCTTTCCCATACGTATGTTGCCGATGTCGTCTACGCAGCCCTCAGCCCGGGACGAGGAGATCGGAAGACCCCTGCGGTACCGCCGACCATAATCGGTCGTTTAATAACGGTACCCTAAATTGCAAACGGCCCGTTTTCATGCCCCTGA